>NZ_CALJXO010000099.1:0-3164 GCF_937988555.1 uncultured Boseongicola sp.
TATCCGGTATCTGGCGGTACTATACGGTTGCGTCCAAGAGCCGGACGTCAAAATTCGTAATGATGGGGTAGTAGGTTCGAGTCCTATCAGCGGCACCACTCCTCCAATATTTATCTAGGCAAACGCGTCTATAAGGAAGGCATGTGTCCTTTGCTTTTGATCTTCTGCTTCAAGACCCTGCAACAGCACAGACGCCACCCCCTCCTTCAACAGAGCAACGCTAGGTAGAGATTCTAAACTGCAGGCGTCCTTGTATCGCGACTGTCCGGCTTTGACCTCTTCGATGATCCCCAGATTGCAAGCTAAACCGCGAAGAAATCCGCCGATCTCCACCAACCAGCCTCTGAACTCTGCCTTCAAGCTCTCTTCCAAACGTAGCTTTAACCGAAATATCCGACCCCAGTTGGCTGTCTCTGGTGTCTCAGGGGTGAGACACACCTCCCAAACCGGACCCCCTCCATGGCCGCCGAAGAGCTCACTGCCTTCGAGAGAAAAGCTGGCAGTAACATCCCCATACGGATCGTAACATGGAAGCCGATTTCCATTTGGATCGTAAAGAATATCCAAAGCAAGCTTATAAGATGAGTTACATCGATCCCCCATCGGGGTCAGGTTCTTGAGATTAGTGCCTGAGAATGGGTACCTAGAGATTGCCAAATAGTGGTCCAAGTCGTGTCGCGGAACATCTGGATGGTATGGTTCTAATCGCTCCATTCCACAGAACGGACAGCACTTCTTCTACAGGTGACCATAGGCAATCTCATAGTGCCTATCCCGGATAGGAACATCGGAATTGGGGGACTTGATCCTCGAGAGCGCACCGAAACTAAACTCGAAAAGTTCCTTCGCCAATTTTTGGATGTCAGGCAATTCCTCGCCGCAGTCTGTGCAAGGAAACGCGGTGTCGAACACTTCCGGAATCTGGTTCTGCGATTCAATAGCGTTTCGAACTATCACTCGCTGTTCCGGGGTCAGCCCAGCAAATGCGTCCGAGAGACTTTTGAACCGCTTGGTTACACGGGGGTAGCTTTCGATTACTTCGCGAAGTTCCTCGTCAAAATCAGAGGGAAACTCTACGATCTCTCCACCAGCTTCCAACTGCTCCAAACGCGACAAAAGTCGTGATGCTAGACAGTCGCTGAGCCAGTTCTCTGCAGTTGATTCAACAGGATACGTTGCCAACATTTTGATTATTTGGCGCTCTTGGCGTTATGGCACTATCGCGAAGACGCCGCCCTCAGAGAGATTGGTCACATGAGTGACGCGATAGCCGTCCCAACGATAGCGGTAGTGACTCGCTTGCGAAGGAATGCGCGGTACGTTGGGATAGAACAGTGCCACGCATAGCCCGCCTGGGTAGCGAACGCTGGGGTAAAGGACCCCGCTCGATTCTTGTACGCGCAGCTCAGTCGCGAGGCGTTGGCTGGTTGCGTATGAGTCGGGATCTAAACAGTCAACAAAACCTGAACCTCTTAGGTCATGCAAATCAGCATCGATTTGGCCAACAAGTTCGTGGAAGGTTGCAGAGCAAGGTTGCTCGTTTGTAGCTCTGAGAAAGTTCTCGAAATGGTAGATTGTTTCGAACAGTGCTACTTCAGAACTGTCGCCTGCGTAGTACGCGCCGTCTTCGCCACTGTGAAATCTACCCGGGCGATCTGGGCTTGCGTGTACGAACGGGGCCATAACCCAACTTGCGCCTGGGCCAGCCACACGCCGCTCATTCGGCACAAGTGCCAGCTTTCCGATACCTTCGAATAACCTTGGGTTTGTTTTGCTTTCGGCCGAAGCCAGAAGTTCCCAATCAGCTGGATCGGCAATGTCCTCAAATAGGGATACTGGCGGATACTTACTGTTGATAATGCGATGCGCGTTTGGCCAGACAGAATGCACCGTCGGGGGTAATGGTTCTGTCACCATACCCCCCTTTGCGCATCAAGATATCGCCTGACCCGCATCAGGTCTGTCAGCTGTCCACCGAGCATAACTTGAAGTGCGCTTAGATCTCCAAAAGCAGTGTTTGGTCGTTTGATCCACCCATAAGCCCGTGCTGGCTCGTCGAATAGCAATCGCAGCGCCTTATGAATGCCAAGCAGGTTAGACATCCGCGCCTGAAGGTCGGTACTTGTTCTGCCGAGGTCTCCGGACTTCCATCGCGAAAAAGTTCTTAAGCCGATGCCTCCCAATAGAGTGCATGCCTCATCATCGGTCAGCCCCCACCTGGCGAAGAGATTAACGATCGCACGTTGCATAGCCCGTGCCTCTTCAAGAGAGATATCAGGTGCTTGAGGGGTTGGTGGTTGAGTAACAAGTTCCAGATGTGGCATTTTATGATCCTGTCATTTGGCGCATTTCTAGCATATATCACGCCAAATGGCAAGATGCACAATCAAGTGGCATGACGCGTCTATCGCTAAGGGACGGCGCGCCGCCATCCCCACCGCCGCACTCGATCCGCCCCATTGTGCGGCGTCTCCTCTGGCCCCCGCGCTTCTTTGGCTCTTGGCCCCCTGTCGCGATTCGGGCGAAATCGACCGCGCCGAGGTGTCACGAGGCCAAGGCCTCCCTCTCCGCTATCTGCAAAAACTCAGGTCGTAACTTGGTATAATACAACTCGAGATACCGCGTGATGCATCTGTAGATTGATAAGATTCCAGACAACTATCCAAGCGCCAAAGCGTGATCGAGATGACTAGATGCACTTGTGCGGGTCTATGGCAAGCCAGCTTGCATTGTCAGAGACAACGGCACTGAGTTCACCAGTCGGGCGATCCTGAAATGGGCCGCCGACAATGACGTGGATTGGCATTACATTGATCCGGGTAAGCCGCAACAGAATGTCTTCATCGAGAGCTTCGACCGCAGTCTGCGAGGCGAGCTATTAAACGAAGAACTGTTCGATAGCCTAGACGATGCCCGCCGCAAACTGGCGCCGTGCCGGGCAGCTATTCCAGCTTTGCACAAGAACTGCTCAATTCATAAGACAAGAGGGTGCTTGCCCAAAACGAAACCGAGGAATATCAAGTCCAAACCCGCAGACTCTCGTTATGAATGAGGGACGACCGGGGGGCAGGTCACATGAAATGAAAGGCGCGTGCATTTAGATGCAGAACAACCAAGCTCAGGCCGACTACTGGAACTCTGAAAGCGGGCAAAAATGGATTCTG
>NZ_CALJXO010000100.1:0-8448 GCF_937988555.1 uncultured Boseongicola sp.
AGCAGAACGCCGACTTGATCTGCCCGCCATAGGCGACAACCTGTGGCGCATCCTCGAATCCCGGCGGCAAAGGCAAAGTGGCCGGCACCCTGCCACGCCCCCGGCGCAGAACCATGCGGCCATGTTGCGTGAGGCCTTCAACGCTGTCATCGAGGCGTTGGACGATGTCCCTGTCATGCATCAGATAGGCATCGGCAATGTCGCGCAGTTTCTCGCGCGCCTCGGGATTGCCTATGGCCTGTGGCTCACCTGAACTGTTGCCAGAGGTCATCACCAGCGGACATTCCACCGCATCAAGCAAAAGGTGATGTAGCGGTGTATAGGGCAGAATCCATCCGAGCGTGGCCAACCCCGGGGCAAGATTTTCAGGCAGTGGCTCTCTGGATTTGTCCAGCAGGACAACGACTGCGCCCGGGTCTGTCAGAAGCGTTTCCTCCTTCGGGCTGATGTCTGTATGACGCCGGATCACTGGCAGCGTCCCCATCAGCGCAAACGCCTTTGTGAGACGGCGTTTGCGTAGACGCAGTGTAGCGATGGCGGCGGCGTTGCGCGCGTCGCAGGCCAGATGAAACCCGCCGAGTCCCTTGATGGCTAGAATCGCTCCCTCTTTCAGCCGCTGCGCAGAGAGTTGGATGGCGTCGCCAGAAATCTCGGTGCCATCCACCTCGAACCAAAGCCGGGGACCACAGTCAGGGCAGGCGATGGGTTGGGCATGGAACCTTCGGTCCTGGGGGGATTCGTACTCGGACCGGCAAGCGGCGCACATCGCAAACCGCGCCATCGAGGTCATCTCTCGGTCAAAGGGCATGCCCTGCAGAATCGAGAAACGCGGGCCGCATTGTGTGCAGCTCGCGAAGGCATAGCCGTATCGCCGCTGAGCCGGGTCGCGGACTTCGGCAAGACAGGCATCGCAGGTTGCGGCATCGGGTGTGACGCCTGTTTGGTTGCCCTTGCCTTGCGAACTAGTGATCACGAAATCAAAGGGGAGTTTCCCCAGCTTCTCCACCGTGGTTTCAACGGCGTCGATCCGTGCCAATGAGGGTGCCTGCGACTGCAATGCCGTTTCAAACGCATCAAGTTGAACGCCCACCGCGAAGATTTGAACGCCTTCCGCGTCGTTCCAGACGGCACCTTTCACACCCATCCGCTGTGCCAGCTGCCAGACAAACGGGCGAAAGCCGACACCTTGCACCTGACCTCGAACCCGAATGCGTCGTGCCGTCGTCCGGTTTATCCGACTATCGTCCATCATGGCCTGTAAACTAGCGGTGTGCAGAAGGTTTAAGCAATGATGCGGCGCAAACAGCGCCAAAGGAACCCGGCCCGTTTAACATCTCAGGCTTTTCTTGCCTGAAAGCAATCAGAGATGCATAAAGATTGAATGGTTGAAGCACATTCCACCGGTAACGGCGTTGCGGCGCCAAAGGATGCCCGCAATAGCAGGGCGATCACTGGAATCTGCGACCGTTTTGGCAATGACCCACACCGGATGCTGGATATCCTGCGTGCAGTACAGGACAGGTTTCGCTGGATTTCGCCCACTGCGATGGAGACGATCGCAGAGGCAACAGGGCTGACCCGGATCGCGGTCGAAGGTGTCGCCAGCTTCTATTCGTTTCTGTCGCTAGAGCCGAAAGGTGCGATTACGATTCGCCTATGTGACGACATTGTCGATCGCTTTGCCGGGTTGGACGATGTGGTGAAAAGCTTTGAAGACGAGCTGGGTATCAAGCTGGGCACGACCTCGGTCGACGGGAGGTTTTCGCTGGAATATACGCCATGTATCGGCATGTGCGATCAGGCCCCTGCGGCGATGATCAACGATATCGTCGTGACCCGTCTGACAAAAGACAAAGCGCGCAGCATCGCTAGAGCCTTGCAGTCGGACGCGCGACCGCAGGACCTGATCAGCCCGCAATTCGATGCGCTGTCCCCTTACGAGCGCGTGACGATGGCGGTGGACAGCAATATCAAGCACGCAGGAGAGGTGCTGTTGGGGCCTGTGCCACGGGATGCGGGTCTGGAAAAGGCCTCCGTCTTGCAACCAGAACAGATCGTCGCCGAAGTTGAGGCGAGTGGCTTGCGTGGCTGTGGTGGCGCGGGATTCACAACTGGCGCCAAGTGGCGCTTGGCGGCGGCCGAGGCAGATACAGACCGCTTTGTCTTTTGCAATGCAGACGAGGGCGAACCCGGGACGTTCAAGGACCGTGTCCTGTTGACCGAACGGGCTGATTTGCTGATTGAAGGCATGACGATCGCCGCCCGCGCGGTGGGGGCCAGTGAAGGTCTGATCTATCTGCGCGGCGAATACGTCTATTTGCAAGAGCACCTGGAAAGCGTGCTGACCGAACGGCGCGCGCGGGGGGTGCTGGGCACCGACATCATGGGTAAGGCGGGCTTTGATTTCGACATCCGCGTGCAGATGGGTGCTGGGGCCTACATCTGCGGCGAGGAAGGCGCGTTGATCAGTTCCTGTGAGGGCCTGCCCGGAGAGCCAAAGACTCGCCCGCCCTATCCGGTCAACCGCGGTTATCTTGGTCATCCAACCGTCGTGAACAACGTCGAGACCTTCTGCCATGCCGCACGTATTCTGGACCGCGGCGACGAATGGTTTCATGCCATCGGCACCAAAGGTAGCCATGGCACCAAGCTGTTTTCCGTGTCGGGCGACTGTCTGAACCCCGGGGTTTACGAGTTGCCCTATGGGCTAAGCGTGGCCGAATTGTTGCGGATGGTCAGCGGCGAAGACGCTGCTGCCGTGCTTGTCGGGGGCCCAAGCGGTACGATGATCAGTCGCGACAGTTTTCAGCGTAAACTGACTTTTGACGATCTGGCCACTGGCGGAGCCGTCATCGTCTTTTCCGGCAAGCGCAACATTCTGGAAATGGTCGAATACTATATGTCGTTCTTCGTCCACGAAAGCTGCGGGTATTGCACGCCCTGCCGCGTGGGCAACGTGTTCCTGCAAAAGGCGATCCAGAAATTCCGCAAAGGCAATGCCAACAGCTCTGACATCGACTATTTGCGCGACCTATCTGCGACGATCATCGAGACCAGCCGCTGCGGGCTAGGCGTGACTTCGCCCAACCCGATACTTTCCACGCTAGAGAACTTCCCACTGGTTTATTCGGCGGTAAGCAAGAAAAGCGAGGACGGGATGAAAGCGACCTTCGACATCCAGTCCGCTATCGAAGAAGCACGCGGGATCGCCAAACGGAGATCATATATTTTCGACAGGGATTACGGCAAATGAGCGACGCTGGGTTTACCTTCACCATCGACGGATTGCCTGTCCAGGCAAAGCCGGGCCAGACGATCATGGAGGCCGCCGACGATGCTGGCATCTATATTCCGAGACTTTGCGACCACGAGGGCCTACGCCATCAGGGGGGCTGCCGGGTTTGCACGGTCAAGGCTTCCGGGCGCAGCGTTGCCGCCTGTACCCAGCCCGCCACTCCAGACCTCGTAGTCGAAAACGAAAGCGAGCACGTCAATTCCATGCGCCGCGATCTGGTCGAAATGCTGTTTCACGAAGGCAACCACCTGTGCCCGATCTGCGAAGCCAGCGGCAATTGCGAATTGCAGGCCATGGCCTATCGGCTGGATATGACACAGCCGACGAAATTCCCCTATCTCGAACCGTGCCGCGCGCTTGATGCCTCACACCCAGACATCGCTTTGGACACGAACCGATGCATCAGTTGCGGGCGGTGTATCCGCGCGTCGCAGGACGTCGATGGCAAGGGTATCTTTGGGTATGTCGGGCGCGGCATCCACCGCCGCGTCGCCGTCAACGGAGTGGATCTGGCCCATACGGATGCCGCCGTAACTGACGACGCAATATCGGCCGACGTGTGCCCGGTGGGCTGCATCATCCGTAAGCGTATAGGTTTCTCCAAACCCATCGGGAGCCGCGAATTCGATGACGGCCTGATCGGGCAAAAGATTGAAAGCAAGCGCAAATGAGTGAGCCAAGGAAGGCCCGCATCGCCACCACCTCGCTGGCCGGGTGCTTTGGATGCCACATGGCGATCCTTGATATCGATGAGCGCCTGATCGAACTTTTGAAGCTGGTCGAGATTGACCGTTCTCCACTGACTGATATCAAGCGGTTCACCCAACGCTGCGATATCGGCATTATCGAGGGCGGCTGCTGCAATGAGGAAAACGTGCATGTCTTGCGGGATTTTCGGCGCAATTGCGATGTGCTGATCGCGTTGGGGCAATGTGCGATCATGGGCGGGTTGCCTGCCATGCGAAATGCTATCATGCATTCCGACGACCCCCTGCGCGAATGTCTGGAAGAGGCATATATTTCCGGGCCTTACCTGCGTAATACAACACATAATATTCCCAACGATCCGGCGCTGCCCCTTATGCTGGACAAGGTCTATAGCTGCGCTGATGTGGTCGAAATCGACTACCAAATCCCTGGCTGTGCACCGAGCGGCGACGTGATCTACTCTGCGCTCAGCAGACTTCTGGCGGGCAAATTTCACGGGTTTGACCGTGAAACCATTCGTTTCGATTGACGATAAAAAAGGCCGCACAATGACAGAGCCACGCTTGATCGAGATCTCTCCTGTGACCCGTGTCGAGGGCCACGGCAAGGTCACCATTCACCTTGACCGCGATAACAACGTTGAAGAGGCGCGCTTGCATATCGTTGAGTTCCGCGGGTTCGAACGGTTCATTCGTGGCCGCCTGCTATGGGAGGTGCCGGTCATCGTTCAGCGGCTTTGCGGCATCTGCCCCGTCAGCCACCACCTGGCCGCCGCCAAGGCGATGGATCAGATTGTTGGGGTGGATGTGCTGCCGCCGACGGCGGAAAAGATGCGACGGCTGATGCATTACGGTCAAGTCATGCAAAGCCATGTGCTGCATTTCTTTCACCTGTCTGCACCTGATCTGCTGTTTGGCTTCGACGCCCCAGCCGCCAGGCGCAACATCTTCGAGGTGCTCAAGGAAAACCCGGAACTGGGCCGCCGCGCCGTGATGATGCGCAAGTTCGGGCAGGACGTCATCGAGGCAACAGCAGGCAAAAAAATACACGGCACCGGCGCCATTCCCGGTGGCATCAACCGTAACCTGCCGATTGCGACGCGCGACCGTTTTCTGAAGCAAATCGACGAGATGCAGGATTGGGCGCAAGATGCGTTGAAACTTGCGCGCGACTATACGCTCGATCACGCAGACCTTGTGAAATCCTTTGGCGCCTTTCCATCCAGCCACATGTCGCTGGTCCGGGAAATGGACGGCGCGCTGGACCTGTATCACGGGGTTATGCGGGCGATTGATGCACAGGGTGAATCAATCATTAATGGGCTGAACTACAATGATTACCACACGGTCCTGACCGAGGATGTGCGCAGCTGGTCCTATATGAAGTTCCCGTTCATTCAGGCCCTCGGACCCGTGGACGGCTGGTATCGGGTCGGCCCGCTGTCGCGGATGAACACCGCCGCTTTCATTGACACCCCGCTGGCTAATCTGGCGCACAAGGAGTTGCGCAATGCCACCGGCGGCCTGCCGAACCACACCACGCTGACGACCCATTGGGCACGCATGATCGAGGTTCTGCACTGTGTCGAGAAAATCCGCGAACTATTGAACGACGACGATCTGCAAGGTAGTGATCTTGTTGCCAAGGGCGACCGGCGTCACGAGGGCGTTGGTGTCATCGAGGCACCACGCGGCAACTTGATCCATCACTACAAAGTCGATGAAAATGATCAGGTCACCTTTTGCAACCTGATCGTGTCAACCACGCATAACAACGAAGGCATGAACCGCGCCGTCAAGGATGTAGCGGTCAAGCATCTGTCCGGACAGGAAAAAATAACAGAAGGCATGCTGAACCATATCGAGGTAGCAATCCGCGCCTACGACCCCTGTCTGTCTTGCGCCACGCACGCACTGGGCCAGATGCCGCTTCAGGTCGAGCTATTCGATGCAAATGGCGGGCTGCTCGATACTGCTGCGCAATCTGCATGAGTCTACCTCGGGCGCTGCTGATCGGTTATGGCAATCCGGGACGCGGCGACGATGGTCTTGGCCCGGCATTCGCCCAGAGAATTGCGGATAAAAAGCTGCCGGGATTGTCGGTAGAAATTGATTTCCAGCTCATGGCAGATCACTCCCTGACAATATCCCAGCACGACCTCGTAATCTTTGTCGATGCCACTGTTGCATGCGATGATCCATTCATTTTCACCGAGTTGACTGACGTCACCCCCCAGAACCTGGGCAGCCACAGCGTGACACCCGAGGCTGCTATGGCACTGTCGAGGCTCCTGTTTCAAACCACACCCCGCGCTTTCGTCCTTGGGATCGCCGGCGACCATGTTGGCGAAATCGAAGAAGGATTAAGCGCCACAGCCCTGATCAGCCTCAGTCTGGCCGAGGACTTTTTCGTTACTTGGTATAAGAATTGCCACGGTACGAAGGCTCAATGGATTGAGGATCGTCATTGATCCAAAATTGGATCGAAGATCATTCGCCTGGCGGTGATGATATATGTCCGTTTTCCGCCTTCGCTTTGAAACGTTGAAGGCCTGCTGCACGAGCCCTGTATCGATATCAGTCCCGATACGCTTCGGTTTTGGTGGAACCGATTGGCGCAAATGCTCACCGCCGAAATCCGGCGGAAACGCGTTCAACTGAGGAAGAGATGACGACGCTTAGCGGCGACTTCATCACCCGCGTTTTCGAAGGGTCGTACGGGCATGCAAAGGATTGGATGCACGTGATGAAAACCGCCGCTGAAGCTGCCGGACATACGGCAAAGCAGACTTTCGATCTTGCGGGACTTATGAGTTCTGGGTCTAGTTCCGCGTGACCACCCTGATCTGTCGATAAATGCCGGGGACGATAATGGGAATGGCCTCTACGGCTGCTTCTAGCGTCGCGTCCAGGTCCTCTTGGGCAATATCGAAGAGTGAGTTTCCACCTTCATCAAGTATGTGAACAAGAATTGGCAGCATCAACTCAGAGCCTGTCTTTGTTTGGGAAAACACATCCCACCGCTCCGGTCGAAGCTTTACGGCCTCCATGAAACCCTCGCACCAATCCATTGCTATTTCGCTGCCGTCTTGGCTTTCCCAGAACACCGGCTGCGACACTTGGCTGTCTTCCAGTAACTCCAACGTTTCTTGGTACATTTCTGTGACAGCGGCCACTACGTAATCGGGCACTGCCTCAACATCACCCAAGGCAACACTCAGCCATTCTCTCGCGGGAATTGGCTCTGGACCGCAAATAATTCCTGTCAGGAAGCCATCCAAGTCTGAGATGGCCATGGACTCTGGGTGGGCGTCATCTGAGCTAAGATACGTGTCGAGAAGTTCGAGGTCTGCCATCTTACCGATTACTTGTGTTGAGGAATATGACGTGCACCAAACCAATTGAATGAAAGCGGAGAGGAAGCGATCCACTTCGCCAGCGGCCACACCGACTTTTGCGCGGACGCTGAGTGTATCTGGTCCGCTGGATTAACGGATAACATGGACAGAACAGGGAGCATGCCGAACCACGCGAGCTGCTGTCGATCCTAGGAAGTAATCCGCCAATCCCGGTCGATGTGAAGCGATCACGATGCAATCGAACTCGTGCTTCACCGCGTAGTCGACAATAGCGCTTCCCGCGCGCCCGCTCACAACGACTGGCTTCGCATCCAAAACACTACCAAGCTCTGCTTCCAACTCGATTTCAACTTCAGATTTCCGAACCTCGCTGTGGCTCTCTGGAAGGTACATATCCACGTAACCGGGCACCTGCTCGATTACATTTAATACGGTTACGACCGCGCCGTCATCGGAGAGCAAACGAGCGACTGCAAGCGCAGCTTTTAAACTATCAGAATGATCAAGGGCAACAGGAACAAGTACTTTCTTATACATCGCCAAACTCCTTTTCTGCGAAGAAGGCTAGCACGTGCGCGGCGTCCATAACTTGACCTAGGTCACGAAAAATCGGTGAGACCCACCTCTGTTTCTTGGTTGGGTTCAGTAATCCAAAACCAAAAACCACTTTTGATCTAACTCAAGGCGAACAAATGCCTGCCGTGCTACGACAACGCATCTTCCCGAAGTAAGAGTACTGACCCCGGCGTCTGTCTGATGCCGGGGTTGTTTTTTGCTGAGAGCACGTTTGACCATGCCTCATGGTTGCAGCGTACCGGTCTCGCACCAGTAGCGACGAGGGGCGATGTAAAGCCTCGTTCAGAATATCACCTGAGCGGAGCATTTTCATGCCTGGTCCAAAGGTTCCATATAGACAGCGGGCCATTGCCATTGGCTTCAATCAATCTGTTCAACTGCGATTGACGATATAACGAGGCACCAAGAGGAATAGTTCAGGAGAGCGAAATGTCAGTTTCAGTTCCTAAAATTGTTTGTTTGGCGGCGGAAAACATCGCGATGTCAGCTTCAGCCCTTTTGGGCCGGCGAC
>NZ_CALJXO010000101.1:0-13521 GCF_937988555.1 uncultured Boseongicola sp.
CAACGAGAAGTTGCTTGCTTTGTCAGTGCAAAAGGATGGCTTTCTAAGCCAGATCAGTCACGAGTTGCGCACCCCCATGACGTCGATTCGCTCGTTCAGCGAGATTTTGATGGGGGATACGTCAATGGAGGCAGGTGATCGCCTGCGGTATAGTCGGATCATTCACGACGAGACAAAACGTCTGACGCGGCTTTTGGACGATCTTCTGGACCTGAGCGTGCTTGAGAATGGGCAAGTGACGCTGAATATGGACGAGGAGACGCTTGGCGCTGTTTTGGATCGCGCGGTGGCAGCGATGGAAGTGGCGACGGGAGCGCGTCATTTCGCGATTGAACGGTCGGGCGATGGGGAAGATGTGCTGCTGTTTACCGACAGTGATCGTCTGGCACAGGTGTTTATCAATCTGATCGCCAACGCATTGAAATATTGTGAAAACCCATCTCCGAAGTTGACGATTAAAGTGGGGCAGGCCGCAGGACAAAGGGTTGTTGATTTCGTGGACAACGGCAAGGGTATTCCAACGGATGCGCAAACCCTGATTTTTGAGAAATTTGCCCGCGTGTCGGACAATCATGCGGCAGGCGGCGCCGGTCTTGGCTTGGCGATATGTCGTGAGGTCATGACGCGTCTTGGCGGTTCGATTGTCTATCTGCCGGGGCAAGGCGGCGCGGCGTTTCGCGTCGTTGTGCCCGATGCCAAGGTTAAAGCGACCTAGGGCAACCAAACCGTAATCAAATTGCGCTAAGGTGTTCTCGAAGCTGATATGGGGAGCCTTCAAAGTGACGGAGTTGGCGCGGGTCTCGCCTTTGGAGCGCCGACTAGCACCACCGTGTCCAGTAAGGGGGGGCGTTTGAGGCGCTTTTGCGGGCGGAAGTGCTGCGGGCGGCGGATCAGCGCGCTTGCGCTGCAGGCTGATGTTCGGGCCGTGACCCAATCAACGATGGAGCAGATAAACGTTGTTGCGGCTTTAGGGCGGCACGGTCTGCCTTGTACGATGACCCGTGATGCGCGCGATGTGGGGCTTTTGGTTGTTGATATCGGTCTTTTGCCCGTTGGTTGAGCTCCTGGCGCTTGGGCAGGTGACATCGGTGCCTGCGAAGGAACGCGCACCGACGCGGACCGATGCAGTTGTGGTTAGCGATATGCTGGACAAATGGATGGCCGATGTGGCGCGGGCGGCGGACGAGGCCGGTCTGGCGCAGATGGAACCAGTCCCGTCTCACAATCATCCGTGTTCTTTGGGGCCTCGCTTGATGCCGAGGCGTCGTCCAGGGCGGTGCTTTCTGCACTGCTCACGGGGGACGAGGCACTTGGCAGGCTTGCCGATATATCGAGCAACGGCAGGAGGTAGATTTGCCGGACTTTCCCAATCTGCCGGACCTTTCCGACCTTCCGGATTTGCCGGGCCTTAACGGGCCTGTGCGGCGAATTGCTCAAGTTGCGAGGCGATGCCGGGAAAGGCGTAACCTGCGGTATCGAGCGCTTTGGCGATGTCTGCTGCGGTGTGATCGCCCTGTCCGGCGCTGGCGAAGGCCCAAAGGATGGCCGACCGCGTGCCAGAGGCGCAATAGGCGAGAACCTGGCCGTCTGTCGTCGCTATGACATGAGCTTGGGACGCGACGGCTTCGCCTGTAAGGCCACCCGGTGCGAGAGGATTGTTGTGAAACGCAAGGCCGGCCGCTTCGCAGGCGGCCTTTAGGGCTTCGGACGACAGATCGAGGGGGACCTCGTTATCGGGTCGGTTGCAGATCACAGCCTTGAAGCCCTGAGTGACAATGTCGGGCAGGTCATCGGGCACAATCTGTGGGGCGACAGACATTTTTTCGTCAAGGCGCGTATATGACATGGGCGTCTCCTTCAGGCGGTCTGGCGCCCCTGCAGAGATCGCTTCAGGGGCGGTGCGGCCACCATGCCAAGGATCATCGCAACAAGGAAGACCGCTCCGCCGGTTCCACCCCATGTGATTGATGCGATGGCGGGGCCGGGGCAAAGGCCGGCAAGCCCCCAGCCCATGCCGAACAGAACCGAGCCTAGGACCAGATTTCGCCCAAGACGGGGTTCGGGCGGGCTTGGGAACGTGCCGCCTAAAGCAGGGGCCGCGCGGCGCGCAGCGATTTGCCATGCGATCGCCATGGGGATGATTGCGCCCCCCATGACGAAGGCAAGCGTTGGGTCCCAGTCGCCAAAAATATCAAGCCAACCAATGACTTTTCGGGTGTCGGTCATGCCGGAGATCAGCAATCCGACGCCAAAAAGGCCGCCGATGAAAAACGCTGCGATTAGACGCATCAGACCCACCCCAACATGTGACGGAAGACGACGACGGTTAGGCCGCCCGCACCAATGTAAAACACGGTTGCGACGATGCCGCGCAAGGAAAGGCGCGAGATGCCGCAAACGCCATGCCCCGAGGTGCAACCGTTTGCGATGCGAGTGCCAAGGCCGACGAGAAGGCCTGCCACTGCGATCAGTGCGAAGTTTCCAGTCAGGTGCGTTTGCGCGGTGCCGGTGGCAAGGGCCACAGCGCCGGGGATGAGGACAAGGCCTGTCAAAAAGGCGAGACGCTCGGCGCCATTTTCCGGGGCGGAGCGGTCAACAAGAGTTCCAATGATTCCGGATGCGCCCATGATCCGACCATTTATCAAGAGGTAGGCCGCGGCGGCAATTCCGATCATGGCCCCGCCGATGAGGCCAAATATCCAGTCCTGTGGCATTTTATAATTCCAGTAATTAGAGTTTGTTTACAGGTACTTTGAGGAAGACGTTCCCCTTTTCATCAGCCGCGGGCATATTGCCGGCGCGCATGTTCACCTGAAGCGATGGTACTATTAGTTTTGGCATTCCAAGCGATGCATCGCGCATTTCGCGCATTTCAACGAAGTCTTCACGGGCTTTGCCGTCGCCGACGTGGACGTTTCTAGCTTTTTGCTCGCCCACAGTGGATTCCCATGCAAACTCTTCGCGTCCTGGCGCCTTGTAGTCGTGGCCAACAAAGATGCGCGTGTCTTCCGGCAAGGCGAGGATGCGCTGCACACTGTCAAAAAGGTCCGTCGCTGAACCGCCCGGAAAATCACAGCGCGCTGTGCCGAAATCGGGCATGAAAAGCGTGTCTCCGACGAAAGCGGCATCGCCAATGACATAGGTCATGCAGGCCGGTGTGTGTCCCGGCGTGTGCATAACATCGCCGCGCAGTTGGCCAATGTGGAAACTGTCGCCGTCCTTGAAAAGCGCGTCAAACTGACTGCCGTCACGCTGAAATTCGGTGCCTTCGTTGAAGAGTTTTCCGAAGGTGTCCTGAATGCTTGTGATGTTCGCGCCGATCCCGATATCGCCACCCAGTTTCTCCTGAAGATAGGGGGCTGCACTTAGGTGATCCGCGTGGACGTGGGTTTCCAGCACCCAGGCGACGGTCAGGTTTTCGGCTTTGACAAAGTCGATGATCGCGTCGGCAGACGCCGTATCCGTGCGCCCCGACGCATAGTCAAAGTCAAGCACGCTATCGATAATTGCCGCTTGCGTGCCTTCGGGATCGCGCACAACGTAGGAAATGGTGTTTGTGGCGTCGTCAAAGAACGATGTGACCAGAGGTTTCATTCCTGTCTCCTTTGCCGCATATTTTAAATCACGAGAGCAACACATATGTATTATGATATATGTTGCCGAATTGGAACCGGATTCAAGTACCATGAAGGATAATTCTGAACTTTTACAGTCAGCGATGGCGCAATCCGCCGAAGAGGCTGCCGCTTATTTGCGCACCTTGTCCAATCCGGCGCGCCTTTTGCTTTTGTGCCAGTTGGTTGAGGGGCCAAAACGCGTTGGCGAATTGGAAGAAGCTTTGGGCTTGGCGCAGGCGTATGTGTCGCAACAGCTTGCGCGGCTTCGGGCTGATGGGTTGGTGAACTCTGAGAAAGAGGGGCGAATCGTCCGCTATTCGCTTGCTGATGAGCGTGTGGTTACCTTGGTGCAGGTTCTTTACGATTTGTTCTGCGCGCAGCCGAAAGCAGGCAGCTGACAAAAAAAGACGCTCAATTACAGGGCGTTTGGTAAAGGCGTGCGCGTTTTTGACCGTCGTAAACGCATCTTGAGTCGCGTCGTGGTATGACTGTCTTATTCAGAAGAACTTCGAGCGCGAAGTCGCAACCTTATTAGGGAGGCTCTCATGAGCAAGACCACACCATACTTGAACAAGGCTGGTGCAGAGCATGGATACGACGTCGATGTGGCCGCGATTGTGGATGCAGTATTGGCTGATCCGTCGCGGGCGGAAGATGCAAAAGCGCTTTTGACGCGCAAGCTAGAGGCCCCGGACGTGGTGCGGATTGCCGTGCCAAAGACAGCCGCGAAGGTGCGTCTCATCTGCGAAGATGTCGAAGATGACATGTGGGACAACGTTCCGGTCTGACATTAGCCTAGATTGGCGTATCGCGGCGCTTGAGTTTCGCCCCACATGGCGTAGAAAACGATATGGGCCGAGCCGACGCAATTGATGATAGTGACACTTCTCGGCGGGCGGCGTCCGGCGATGTGGCCGTTATTGTCATCGACAGTCCCCCGCATGGCGCGCTGACGCCCAGCGTACGACTTTCGCTTTTCGAACAATTTAAGGCGGCGGGTGAAAATCCGTCCTGTCGCGCGGTGGTGATCGCGGGGCGCGATGGTGCTTTTGCGATGGGCACAGGGATCGACGCAGGCTCGGCTTTGGCGGATGCGCCCGAGGCACCGTCGCTTGGCGATTTGTGCGACCATATCGAAGCGATGGAAAAACCAGTTGTTGCGGCAATCACCGGGGCTGCTTTGGGTAATGGGCTTGAGTTGGCGTTGGCGGCACATGTGCGCGTGGCGCATCCAACGGCGCGTTTGGGCGCGCCAGAGATTACCATCGGGATTGTACCGGGGGCCGGGGGCACGCAGCGGTTGCCGAAAGTGATTGGCGGGCTTGCTGCGTTGAAGATGTTACTAAGTGGGCGAGCTGTGAATGGCACCTCAGCGCGTAAGCTTGGTCTGGTCGATCGACTTGAAGACGGCGATGTTTTGGCGGCGGCAATTGACGCGGCGCGAGCGCGGGCGGACAGCGATGAACCCTTGTTGCGCAGTTCTGTGCGCCGGGATCGTCTTGGCGAGGGACGGGCGTTTCTGGAAGCGGTGGCCGAGCATCGCCGCATTGCAGAAGCCTCGCCTTTGGATGCGCCGTTGCGATTGATCGAGTGCGTTGAGGCAGCACTTTTGTTGCCCTATGAGATCGGGCGCGGACTTGAGATTGCGGCGTTTGAAGATCTGGTTACATCGGATCATTCGCGCGCGCTTCGCCATGTTTTTGCAGCGGATCGGCGATTGGTTGCGGCATCTGCCGTGGTTGGCCGGACGCCGTCACGGTCGTTGGGCTCTATCGCGTTGATCGGCGGTAACGGGATTGGCAGCGAGATTGCGGTCGCTTGTCTGGACGCTGGGTTCTCAGTCACCGTGGCCGAACGCAACGACGAGGTGTTGGAAGCCGGCGTAATGCGGATCATCGAGCATTACGACGCACGCGTGGCGTCCGGTAAGATGCAGGACGAAGCGGTTGAGGCGACATTGGACCGGATGAATGCGGTATGCGGGTTTCGGACGTTGGCGGACGCGGATGTGGTTATTGATCCCGGACCGTCGGTGTCAAAAGAATTGATTTCGGAGCTGGATGCCGTGTTGAAGGCGGGCGCTGTTTTGGCGACCGGGTCTGAGCACGTCGATGTGGCGACGCTTGCGACCGCCACTCGACGGCCTTCGGAAGTGGTTGGGTTCCGTCTGTATCCGGGGATGCATCGTAACCGGATGGCTGAGATTATTCCCAGTGCCGAGTCGTCTCCGCGCGCCATTGCAACGGTGCGGGCTTTGGCGCGCAAATTGGATCGGCTGATCGTAGAAACGGGGCCGGGTCCGGTTGGGATCGGACAGCGGCTCGCCGAGGCATTGCATGCGGCGGCGGACCTATGTGCGGAAGACGGCGCTCGGATTTCTCAGGTGGATGCGGCGTTGCGGGACTGGGGCCTGCCGCTTGGATCATTCACGTGGCGCGACAGCGAAGGCTTGACGCGCACGCGGTCCCGCAATCCGGACGAGGTCGATCTGACCGCTGGGCTTGTTGAAGCGGGGCGTCATGGACGTGTGAACAGTCGCGGATTTTATGCCTATAGCCAGCAGGGGCGTAAAGGCGTTGAGGACGCGGATGTGACGGAGTTCATTGACGCGGTGCGGAATAGCAAGGGCAAACGCGCGCGGACGCTGTCGGACGGCGAGATACGTCTTCGCTGTGTTGCGGCGATGGCCGGAGCGGGCGCTCAGGCGTTGGCGGATGGTACAGCGCGCAGGCCTTCAGACATTGATATGGTGTCCATCCATGGCTTGGGCTTTGCGCGGCGCACCGGAGGTGTGATGTTTGCTGCCGATCTTATCGGTTTGGAGCAAGTACAGTCGCTTTTGACTGACATGGCTGAGCAGAGCCCACGGATTTCGCCGCCGTCTCCGATTTTCAAGGACCTGATACGGGCCGGGCAGAGCTTTGCGGCGCTTGACCGCTAGCTAAAGAAAATTCCGAGGATCACCATCATCAATCCGATGGATGACACGGCCAATGCACCAAGGTTCATTGCGACGACTTTTTGTAGACGCACTTTCATGGCCTCGTCATCAAGCCCCTCGCGACGGGCTTTCCAAGCGATCAAGATGCACCAGCCAAGACCAACGACACCGACGAGGGCGAAGAGTGCCCCGATCCAGATCAGGGATTCCATGTGACATCCTTTTGAGCAGTTTGCGCGAGCATCGCGCATAATCGACCAACAGGCATGCTGCAAGGGCTTGCTGCCGCGCGATGGCGCGGGTAGGCATCGGTTCCGTCAAAACAGCGAGGTCCAAATGGACGATCAGGTCACCGAGCAAAGCTACCGCGTCACCGCCGACGAATTGCGTCAGTTTATCGAGCGTCTCGAGCGCCTCGATTCAGAGAAAAAAGACATCGCCGATCAGCAAAAAGAAGTGATGGCCGAGGCCAAAGGCCGTGGGTATGACACGAAGGTCATGCGCAAGGTCATCGCTATGAGAAAGCGCGACAAAGAGGACCTCGCCGAAGAAGAAGCGGTTCTTGATATGTACAAGGAAGCGCTGGGGATGTGATGCGGGCGGGGTCGTCACGGCTCCAGCCAGATCACACGAGGCATGGCTTTGATGCGGCCGACCTCGTCGTCATAGGCGGCGGTGAGGTCGGCAATGGTTTCAAGTGTCCAGCCCGGCAAGTCTATTTCCTCCTCAATTTCGTCTACCATCGCATGAGTTTCCAGAAACGCCGCGATTGTCTTGCGGCGGCGGGCTTCGGTGATGTCGGGATGACTTGCAAGGAGCCTGTGAAGCCTTGTCATGCCGTCCGTGGACAGAATTTGCGCTAACATATCGTCGGCTCCGTCCAAGGTCATATAGGGGTCGTGAGTAGTGATCTCGCGGATGATTTCCGACCAGATGAAGGGCGTGTCTTCGTGCGCCCAGACGGTGAGGGTCGCCTCGGGGTTGGCTTCGACAATTTCAGCGACAACATCAGCCCAGGACAATTGACCCAGATCCAGCACATCAAGGCAGGCTGCGCGGTCCTCGTCTTTGAGGGTGCGCAAAAGGGCTGGCATAAAGGTCGCTGGATTGCGCAGGCCAAGCGCGAAGTGGACGTTGTGCGAGGGGAAGCACTGCCGCAGCCATGCTGACTTTTTGGCCTTGGGATAAAGCCCGTCTGCGCCGACGACGACTTTGTGGCGGCACAGGAAGCTGTCGTTTGACAGAATGATCCGCTCGGCAGTGTCGTCGTCGTTGATGGCTTCCAGTAGCATCGCTTCGGTGTCTTGGCTTGCAGGCTTGCCGCGCAAGGTGGTGGATACGCTGCCCAGCAATTCGCGGTAGCGCCCCGGACCCGGCACGATGATGCCGTCTGTCGCAAGACGCGCGCGGTTACGCAGGATCGAGCGGATCAAGAGGCCGTCGTCGGTGCAGTGTGCGCCCAGATGAAAGAGGATTTCCATGGGGGTTTGTGGGGCCTTGGGTTTACACGTGTCGTATAGCCGCAAACCTAGTGGTCGTCGCTGGACAGGGAAAGGCGAATTACGATAGTCCGACGTGTATGACCGACGAAAAGACTCAACTTCCCAGCATGGCTCTGAACTGGCCGTCTCCGTGGTCGTTCGGAGCAGGGTTAATTGCCGCCCTGGTTGTGATGCCGATCTTGTCGGTCTTGTGGATTGCCGCCAACCCCGTCGAGAACATCTGGCCGCATCTGATCGCGACGACCTTGCCGCGTTATCTGGGCAATACGCTCGTCGTGATGGTGTCGGTTGCGATTGCGGCGACGCTGGTCGGGACGGTGACGGCGTGGCTGGTGGTGATGTATCGTTTTCCGGGGCGGCGTTGGTTGGAATGGGCGCTTTTGATGCCGCTGGCCGTGCCGGGGTTTCTTGGGGCCTACGCCCTGGTCGATTTCCTTGATTTTTCGGGGCCGGTGCAGACGGCTTTGCGCGGTGTGTTCGGCTGGCAAAGCGCGCAGGACTACCTTTTTCCTGATATTCGCTCGCGTTCGGGGGCGATCTTTGTGTTGGCGGCGTCACTGTACCCTTATGTCTATTTGCTGGCCCGTGCGGGGTTTCGCGAACAATCTGGAGCTGCACATGATGTGGCGCGCGCCTTGGGCGCCGGCGGGTTCAAGCGGTTCTGGCGCGTTGGGTTGCCGTTGGCACGCCCCGCCATTGTTGCGGGCACGGCGATTGTGATGATGGAGACGGTGAACGACTTTGGCACAGTCGACTATTTCGGTGTGCAAACGCTGACGACGGGCGTGTTTTCGGTATGGTTAGAGGCGGGCAATGCGGGCGGTGCGGCGCAGATCGCGACGCTGATCCTTGCGTTGATTTTCGCGCTTGTGGCGATTGAGAAGATATCCCGGCGCAAGGCCAGGTTTCATCGCATGGCGCGCCAAGAGCGCGAGGCGGCCGCGACACCGCTTTTGGGGGCTTCTGGCTTATTTGCGTCGGTGATGTGTTTCGTGCCCTTCTTGGCGGGTTTTGTGTTGCCGGTGGCGGTGATGAGTTCTCATGCTATCACGCGCCCCGACCGATGGTTTGCGCCGGGCCTATTAGAGGCTTTGACCAATACTGTGCTGGTTGGCGGTGTGGCGGCAATCGTGACGGTCGCAGGCGCGATTTTCATGGTCTACGGGGTGCGGCTTTCGGGCCGTATATTGCCGCGCATGTTTTTACCGGTGACGACGATTGGCTATGCGGCGCCCGGCGCGGTTCTGGCGATTGGGCTTTTGATCCCGTTGGCGGCGCTGGACAATTTGGTTGCAGACGGCGTTTTGGCGTTGACTGGATGGGATCCGGGCTTGATCCTGACCGGCGGCACGGTTGTATTGCTTTACGCCTATTCGGTGCGGTTCTTCGCTATCGGACAGGGGGCGGCAGATGCGGCGATGGGACGTGTCGCGCCGAGCTTGCCGCTGGCTGCGCGCACCTTAGGCCACAGCGCGGGCGGGGCTTTGACACGGGTCTATATGCCGTTGATCCGAGGATCAGTTGCTGCGGCGTTGCTGTTGGTTTTTGTGGACTGCGTGAAGGAATTGCCAGCGACGTTGTTGCTGCGCCCGTTCAACTTCAACACTCTGGCCACTCGCAGCTACGAACAAGCGAGCCTTGAGCGGATCGCCGATGCTGCACCGTCGGCTTTGCTGATCATTTTTGTGTCTTTGGTGGCAGTAATATTCGTCGCACGCACGACGATGCGACAAAGGTGATCAAAGTGGCTTGCGCGAAGCTCGAGAACTTATTAGAGGAAGAAAAGTGCCCCTATAGCTCAGCTGGTAGAGCAACTGATTTGTAATCAGTAGGTCCGCGGTTCGAGTCCGTGTGGGGGCACCATTATTTTCGGGTAATATATTGAAAATAATAGGCTAACTGAATTCATATCTTAATTTATCCACCTAATTATCCCCCTTTTGCCTCGCGGTCACTTGTTTGAGGCGGGTGATAAAGTCGACATCTCCTTCGTCGCGGGTGATATATTCCCAACCCTTGGTGGTCCGCACATTCGCAGAAACCGGTGTGGAGCATAGCTCGCCACCCTCGCGCCATATCTTATTGAAAATTACGATGCTTGGCGCGCGGTCGTTTTTGATTCCCCGCTTCGCTTCGAGCCGTTCGATCCGTGTTCGAAGTGGTGTCATGTGCCGACCATTTCCAGATATGGGCTTGCTAGGACTGCGCAGAGTTTCGGCGCGTGCAAAGCATACGCTTTCTACTCCAAGTGTACCAGTTTATGGGCGTAGAAAGCACCGTCCTCCTTCACGACAAGCTCGGCGATCGCAGACGTGCGATTGGAGGACGAGCGTACATTCGTGATCTAACCCAAAATCTACTGGTCGCGAGGGCGTGCAATCCTGCGACGGCAAATGCCCGCTATAGTCAAAGCTGTCGTTGGCCCATAAGTCCCAGATCAATTCAGGAGGCCATATCCACCAAAACTTCATTCATCGAAACCTCTGGCGGTGAAGCAAAATGTCGACCGAACTCCCGCATCGTACTTTGAAATTTGGCGCTGGCTCTCAGACGCTGATAAGACTCTGTATCTCGCCAAGTAGCCAAGACCGTTAGAACGTCAGTGTCATGGTCAAAAATCATTCGCGCGCCCAACCAATCTGTTTCCGAACTTACGAGTTTGGGGTTGGTTTTTTGAAACAAATCGGAACAAATCTCACTTGTGCCGGGTTTGAGCTTAACTCTCGTCATAACAACATACATCGAAAATCCCTTCTAGAACCCTGTGGGCAATCTTAGCGGGGGTATTCATGGCTGGGAAGTATGAGCCAGGGGTAATGACGGCAGTGCGGAGAGGCTGTGTGAAAACTCGGGATTCTTCATGATTTCGCGCCGCTCGTTTTCGGGAGTTGCTAATTTGATGGTTCAGCTCGACCAGAGCACGCCCAAATCTGGCAATTTTTGGCATTTGTAAAAGCTCTCGATAGTTTTCACACAGCCTCCGGACAATGCAGCCATCATCACGTCAGATGGTGGATCAACCCCACAACGGCAACCCCGACAGCGCCGAAGCAGCAATAATGGCGTAGGCCACACCGCGGTACATGCGCTCGTATCCAGGGCGAAAAATGCGGGCACCCAAAACACTTCCAGCAAGGGTTGGAATGATGAGCGCTAACCCCAGGATGATCGCCGACGGGTCCAGTTTTCCAAACAATGCCAATGCGGGCAGGAGAACCACGTCTGTCATCAACAAAAATAAAAATGTGTTTGCCCTGATCGCTTGAGCGGAAAGTGCGCTCGCCATGTAGAGAAGGATAACTGGCGGGCCGGGAAGCCCTGCAACACCTTGAAGAAAACCGGACATCCCGCCTGTTGCAAATATCAATGGTGCCGAAAGTTGGCCACGATAGCGGAACCCCGAAATCAGGCTCGCAAGCATGAAAAGTGCGACGAAGGAAACCGTAAATCGAAAGACTTCCGGTGCAACTAGCGTCAGAGTCAGCAGCCCAAGTGGCAAGGCTAGGATGAGACCCGCCAAGAGCCGCACAAGATCACCGACGTCGCAATCTCGACTCGCTTGGCGGACCAAGGGAAGCGGCCCGATCAAATCGAATATCACGATTGTCGTTATGGCTTGAAAGGGCGACAAAACCTGCGCTGCAATTGGCAAGTACACCAACGCGGACCCAAAGCCGGAAAATCCTCTGACAAGCGCCGCCAGAAACGCGGCACTGCCCAGAAGGGCCAATTGCAAAATACCGTATGTCTCAATCAAATCCACCGCACATTGCTAGGGACTTGCCATCTCGAAGTCTACCTAGGTCAATAATGTAAGAAGTTGTCCGCAATGGGCTTATTCTGTTGAAAAACTCCAGTTTCGGGCCTGGCGGACAGATTTTTTCGCCATACAGGTCGATAAGTTTATTTTGGCAAGGGGGATCGGCCAAATCAAGCCTCCCGGGTTGCTAGGCCGGGTCGCGTCGTCTGGTTTACTATCTTAGCTGGCTTTGACAGGATTTGCGGTTTTGACGGGAATTTGGGATTTTCAGATTTTGGAGTTTTTCAACAGAATAACCTCGAAGCGGCCGTTCGCTGCGGGATGCATCAAGGTCCGCTATGGCGATATTCGGCAGGTTGCCGCTCTAAAAGGCCAGACCCTAGCGATTGACATCTGACCGACGGGCTGGCCTCAACTGCACCTAACCAAGAGCAGCCATTTGTGATCAAGGAGAACTCCATGAAGGATGACACCATCCATGACGGTGACCAAGTCTTCGAGGACTTCATCGAAAAGGAGCTGGAGGCTCTAGCTGAGCGCGCAAGACAAAAGGGTATCTGCATGGATTGCCTCACAGACCGTCTTATTGCCGAGATGGTGACCAGCCTAACTCGCGCGGGCGTTCCAGCTTCCAATATTCTCGGCGTGGTCGCTGACGGTATGGCCTTGGCAGAGGAACCTGAGCCTGAGGAAGGAAGCGATCACCGTCGAAGGGTGCATTGATTAGAATTGTTTGAGGAACAAGCAGTAAGCGCCCAATAGCCCGCAGAGTCCCTATAAAGCCCGCACAGAGTCACCGGCCATTATCGCCACCCATATAAGGCAAAGCGCCCAGCGACTCTCTCCGAGGCCCTCAGGGGGACGATGCTTGAAGTTATTTAAGAAGCCCCTTCAGATGGTCGACTATGTTAGCGAGCGGTTGTTGTCGGAACTGTCAGAGGAAACTGGCTTGAGTAGAGCAGGGCGGTTTCGTAGCCTTGCTGGATGAGAAAATCCAATCTATTTCGCTACTTCAAGACGTCGCCGGAGATCATCCGCCTCGCTGTTATGCTGTCCATTCGATTTCCGCTCTCCCTACGAAATGTCGAAGACCTGCTGCATGAGCGCGGCATCGAAATCAGCCACGAAACTGTCCGCTTTTGGTGGAACAGATTTGGCCCGATGTTTGCTGCTGAAATCCGTAGGAAACGGGCGAACCGGATGCGTGGCTATTCGAACTGGCGTTGGCATCTTGACGAGGTTTTCGTGAAGATCAACGGCGAGATGCATTACTTGTCGCGGGCGGTAGATCATGAAGGCGAGGTCCTGGAAAGTTATGTGACAAACCGGCGGGATCGCAAGGCAGCATTGAATTTTCTCAGAAAATCAATGAAGCGCTACGGCGAACCGGAAGTGATCGTGACCGATCTACTGCGGTCTTACGGCGCAGCCATGAAGGTCATCGGCAACGCAGATCACCAGGAAACTGGGCGCTGGAAAACCAATCGCGCTGAGAATTCACACTTGCCGTTTCGACGACGAGAACGAGCAATATTGCGCTTCCGACGAACGCGAACCTTGCAAAAGTTCGTCTCCGTCCACGCCTCGGTTCACAACCATTTCAATCGAGCACGCCACCTCTACTCACGGAAAAAATTCAAAGCTAACTGCGGCGCCGCTCTGGCCGAGTGGCGCGATCTCGGCGCGGCTTAAGCGACAGCT
>NZ_CALJXO010000102.1:0-7365 GCF_937988555.1 uncultured Boseongicola sp.
ACGCACCGCTCAGGCGCCGGTCGTGGATTATCTCTATGCCACGCGCGTCTCGTAGATTCTCCACATTTCGGAGCGAAAGAGGAAACCGAACGTAGATGGGGCTGCGTTTTGTCATTCTACCAAGCTAAATCGCCGCCCTACCCCTCTCAAGCCAGTTCCTCTGACAAAGCCCTCAGAGACAAGCTAAAGTAGGGCCGCAAGTGTCCCGCAGGTCTGTCTAGGCTACACCAGAGGAAAGCCAAGCAATGCAGTGTCATAAGGAAGGCATCAAATGCCCAAAATGACGAAGGCCGCCGTTTTCGTCGAACCCAACCGGATCGTTCTCGATGACAAACCGATCTCGGACGTGGGGCCGCTCGACGCGCTCATCCGCCTTGCGACAGCGACGATTTGCGGCACCGATATTCGTATTCTGAAAGGCGAATACCCGGCGGAACGCGGCCTCACCATCGGCCATGAACCCGTTGGCTCGATCGAGAAATCGGCGCGGCGTACAGGAGTATTTCGATGGCAGCGCGTGATTGCAGGTGCGATTTGCCCCAGTGAGTATAGCAACGCACCGCTACACGCTTGACCAGATCGAGGAGGCTTAATGATCTGTTCCCGAACCAGCGGGGTGGCGTACTCAAGATTGCTCCCCCGGCTTGAGAAAATGGCATGACAAGGAAAATGACAGTCGCGCCGACCCCTTCTGAGAACGAAATAGGCGGTTCGTTTGTGTCGGGCTCGGATCGGGACCCGCACACGCTTTCGGTCGAACATGCTTTGGCGGCATTCGAGGCTACGCGTGCGGGTCTGAGTGCGACCGAGGCCGCGGAGCGGTTGGCGCGCCATGGTCCAAATCGCCTGCCGGAAACGGCGCGACGCGATCCGATCCTGCGCTTTCTGGCTCATTTCAACAATGTCCTGATTTATGTCCTGTTTGGCGCTGCGGCCACAACGGCGACCCTGGACCATTATGCCGACACGGCCGTGATACTTGCTGTCGTGTTCGCCAATGCGATTATCGGTTTCATTCAAGAGGGTCAGGCGGAACAGGCGATGGAGTCCATCCGTCAGATGCTTGCGCCCCATACGACAATTCTGCGCGACGGCGAGCGTCACGGCATCGACAGCGTCGACGTGGTTCCGGGCGACGTCGTGTTTCTTGAACCGGGCGAAAGGGTTCCGGCCGATCTGCGCCTGTTCGAGGCCACTGGTCTTCGGATCGATGAAGCCATCCTGACAGGTGAGTCTGTTCCCGTGGAGAAAAACCTTGAGCCTGTCGCCCAAGGCGCCGCAATAGGTGACCGCAACTGCATGGCCTTCAGCGGTACATTGATCACCGGTGGATCGGGGCGTGGCCTGGTCGTCGCAACTGGTGCGACAACCGAAATCGGCAGGATCGGCGGAATGATCTCCACGATCGAGACGCTGACGACCCCTCTTGTCGAGCAGATGGACCGCTTCGCCCGCTGGCTGACGATCCTGATCCTGCTGATAGCGTCAGTGCTGCTGGCCTATGGCTATTTCGTAAGCCACCTATCCTTCGTTGAGATATTCATGAACGTCGTCGGCCTGTCGGTCGCTGCAATTCCCGAAGGACTTCCCGCCGTCATGACGATTGCTCTGGCAGTTGGCGTGAGGGCTATGGCGCGCCGCAACGCGATTGTGCGCCGCCTGCCTGCGATAGAAACCCTTGGCGCCGTATCGGTCATCTGCACGGACAAGACAGGTACCCTGACCCGGAACGAGATGATTGTGGCCACCGCGATGACCACCGAAGGAAGCTTCACGGTGCATGGTGACGGCTATTCTCCCATAGGCACAATAGATCCCGAGCCTGCGTCCGGCGCATTGGTGGAACTGGCGCGCGCAGCAGTCCTATGCAACGACGCCGCCCTGCGCGAAACCGTCGGGTCCTGGAACGTTGCAGGCGATCCCATGGAAGGCGCGCTTCTTGCCTTCGCAGGAAAACTCGACGTCGTTTTCGATGGGTGGACCCGGCATGACGAGATACCGTTCGATGCCGTGCACCGCTTCATGGCAATTCTGGCTGAAGCGCCTGACGAAGACGGCCTTATACTGGTCAAGGGTGCCCCGGAACGCGTGTTGTCAATGTGTGCGACGCAACGAAGCGAGGGTCAAGACGTGGCACTCGACCATGCGTTTTGGGATCGCGCGGCACATCGCATTGCCTCGGAAGGCCAGCGTGTTCTGGCTTTCGCGATGCAAAGTACGAAGAACAACCGCATCGACAGATCGAAACTGGATGGGCAACTGACGTTGATCGGTCTGACCGGCCTTATCGACCCGCCCCGCCCCGAAGCCATTAAAGCGGTCGCCAACTGTCACGATGCAGGCATTGTCGTTAAGATGATTACTGGCGATCACGCCGGCACCGCCTCAGCCATCGGGCAGCAGATCGGGCTAAAGAACCCCTCCTCCGTATTGACCGGGGCTGACATCGACAGGCTCAACGACCCGGAGTTGGCGCTTGCTGCGCTGGACACCAACATCTTCGCCAGGACATCACCTGAGAACAAGCTGCGCCTGGTCACGGCGCTGCAGGCGCATGGCCTGACCGTCGCGATGACGGGTGACGGTGTCAACGACGCCCCCGCTCTGAAACGCGCCGACGTTGGCATCGCGATGGGCGTGAAAGGCTCCGAGGCCGCCAAGGAAACGGCGGTTTTGATATTGGCCGACGATAATTTCGCGTCGATCGCCGCCGCAGTAAGTGAGGGGCGCACGGTCTCTGACAACATTCGCAAGGTGATCGGGTTCGAGATCCCAACCAGCTTTGGCGAGGCCGGGGCAATAACGGTTGCGCTGCTACTTGGTCTGGCTCTGCCGGTTTCACCGTTGCAGATTCTCTGGGTGAACCTGATTACAGGCGTTTCTCTCGGGCTGGCCCTGGCCTTTGAACCGACTGAACCCGGCACTATGGTGCGCGCGCCGCGTCCGAGAAACGCCCCCTTGCTGGACAGAGGACTGGTCTGGCACATCGTCTTCATTTCGGTGTTGTTCGTCGCTGCCGTATTTGGTGTGAATTTCTATGCTCTCGACAAGGGCTATTCTCTGGAACTGGCACAGACGATGGCGATGAACATGCTGGTTGTGCTGGAGATCTTCCATATTTTCTTCATTCGCAACATCTTCAGCACGTCGCTGACCTGGGCCGCAGCACGTGGTACCAAAGCGATCTGGATAAGCTTGGCGCTCGTGGTTCCCGCGCAGCTTCTCCTGACCTACTGGCCAACGGCACAGCAAATCTTTGGCACCCGAGCCGTATCGCTCTTTGACGGTGTTCTGATCTTGATCATCGGCATGGTTTTCTTTGCAATCATCGAAACTGAGAAGCAACTTCGGCTTACCTTGACTGACCGTAGGAAAAGCCGCTAGCCGCCGTCCGGTTTCTGATAGCCGTCTGCCGGACCTTTGAGCAAAGCGTAGGTCGCCGCGCAGCAGGTCTGGCTTTTGTAAGGGCTCGGTCGCCGCCTCTACGTCTGATGCCCATAGGTACCGGGGGCCTGGATGATCGGAGCGCGCGCCGATGCCCTAGCCTTGGTGCAGAAACGCGGCGACTGCTCTTGTCGTCCAACCAGTCTTTCCAATAGGGCCACAATGACCCTCACTCGATCGCCAGCTGCGCAAACCATACATCCGGCCCGATCCCGTCGATGCTGTAATCTGTATAGACTTTGATATGCATGCTGGTTCCTTTCAAGACCTCCCTACAAATGGCGAAGATTTCTTGGTTGTAGCCGTCATTCAATCCGGTCGTGAGGTGTCGCGAAATGCTGTGGGTAAAGCGCGCACCTAATAGTGCGTCCTGGACGGCAGCTTCGTTCCCGGGCAACAGCTATTGGTGCACGGTACCGCTAGGGTCATCGGGAAGCAGGATATGCGCAGGCAATCGTGATTACCGATCTAGACCCAAAACAGACCTTTGCAATTACGCGGGATCGATTTACGGCCACACGTGACACGGCTTTTCAAAGCTATTTGCTGAACATGACTGGCAGCTTTGCGTCACTGAGCAATGCATACGTGGCCGTACCAACGACGACATCATAGGCTTTGGAGTGCCCAAAGGCGCCAACGACGATCAGATCTGATCCTTTCTCGAAGGCGCTCTTCTTTATCATCTCTGCGACGTCCTTGGCCATTCCATCACGATGCTCAAGGGAGACCTTCAGACCGTGTCGTGCAAACATATTAGCAAGTTCAATTGTATCGGACTCGGCAAGCTCGTCCTTCTGTGACCTGCCCACATGCAGCACGCATACCCTTGCCCCCTCATCGGCCAGCGTCAAAAGATCGTGGGCTGCCCGTGCCGCTTCGCGTGTATCGCTCCACCCCAACAGGATGTTTTCTCCAACTGTCGGCCCCTCATATCCCAACGGCACGACGATCACTGGGCGGCCGCTGTCACGAATGACGTCCAAGCGCGCATTGCGTTGGTCATAGCGTTCGGTCTCTTTGTCTTCATCGGACATGATCACCAGATCAGCCACCCGAGAGCTTTCAACCATTCTATCAGTGGCCGAGGTCGATTCTGCCTGCAAAAGGCGCCATTCATTGGGGAAGTCTTCGTTCTTTGTATATTTGTCAAAGATGCCCCTGATTGCCTCGGCTTCTCTAGCCTGACTTTTGTTGAAGGTGTCAAAGACAGGGGCCGGGATGTGCATTGCGATGCTAGGGTAAACGTTCAATGCCTCCAGCGTGTGAAGTCCCACCAGATGTGCATTGAGTTTGCGCGCAAGCGGCACCGCCAGTTTCATCAACGTCTCAGCATGATCCTGAGTTGTCAGGCAAACAAGGATTGTCTGTAGGCTCATTTTTCGCGACCTTTCTGGGGACGTTGGCAAGAAACGTCATAAGAACGTTATCAAACCCAAAGTGTGGCTCACTGATCCAGATCAACACTCCTGCCGATATTCTGTGGGCAAGAACGACGTATGTTCCCAGGTCTATGGCAGAGTGCGGTGATCCTGCTTTTTAGGACAGATTTGCTTCTTGGCTAAGAGGCATCTGGTTTCTGTTCATGCCGCTTTTCGTATACGTCGTGACCACAATCTTTCCCCGCCTGCGGTATTTTCTTCCATGGCACGGTGCGCCGCAAGGAATGTGTCCCATATCCCGACGAGTCGAGCCCGATGGCCGACACCCACTCCCTCACGAGCCGAGCGTACTGCCGCGTCGACAAGTGCTGAAAGGCCTGGAACCTGCTGGTGAAAAGAAATTCGCATCCACGCATGGCAGGTGACTCGACCCACTCCAACACAGACTTTCGAGTGTTCTCGGACACTTCAAACTAGACAGGTCGTACGGTCTTGCTCTGGATGACCGACACCCGTTCGCGCACTGAACCGTCGACAACGAGGTCGACCACCCTCAGGCGGACGAGGTCACAACCCCGCAGCTTGCTGTCGATAACAAGGTTGAACAAAGCGAGGTCTCGGAGATTGTCAGCGAGTTCAAGTAGCGCTCGTCTGGCCCAGACCTGTCTCGGCAGGAGCGGTCGTTTCTGGCCAACGAGTCGGCCTCTATTCCAAGGGGGGCGTTTTGTAATGGTTTCGGGAAGTTGAATTTTGGACATGATGGAGTCTCCATCCAGCCCTCCCATCCCAGACGTCGACGCCGTGCCGACCCTGGTAGAATATCATTGCCTGGCGAATGACTGGTTTCGGCGCGGTCGGTCAGAATGCTTTCGCTGCGTCGCAGTGGGCCGCTTCGAGCCCAGAGCAGACAATCTCGCCAGATTGTGCTAGGCTACAATCGTTTGAGGCACCCATGCATCCAAGAACCGCACCTTTCGGAGGACGGATACATGATCATGCGGATATTTCAGGTCGTCACGAGACCGGGCAAAGAGGAAGAGTTCGGCAAGTTCTTCCACGAGACGGCGATCCCATTAATGAAAGGGACAAAGGGTATTGTTCAAGTGCTACCCGGTGCTCCACGTCAGGAATCTCCGAGAGAGTTCAGCTTTGTCATGATCTGGGACAGCTTGGACTCGCTCAAGGCATTCGTCGGCGAAGACTACCGGAGCCATCACATTTATCCGGAAGAGGCTGAATTGGTCGAGTCCCGGACAATCAAGCACTACGACTTGGCCGATTAGGGCTGGGGTTTGACCAATAGAAAGGGATTGGGAGGGAAGAATGCTTAAGGGAAAATGCGGCTGCGGCGCTGTCACCTATAAAATGAAATCACCACCGATGTTCGTGCATTGCTGTCATTGCAGTGAGTGCCAAAGGCTGACGGGAGCCGCCTACGTCTTGAACGCAATAATCGAGGCCGATCGCGTCGAGTATGAAGGACCGATCAGTGAACATGAACTTCCGACACCGAGTGGAAAAGGCCAAATCGTAACCCGCTGCGAACATTGCGGCGTAGCGGTCTTCAGCAGCTACATGGTTCGACTTGGCAAGCTGCGTTATGTGCGTGTCGGAACCATGGATGACCCAAACCGATGCCCCCCGGATGTACAAATCTTCACGAGCAGCAAGCAGGCATGGGTACCTCTCAGCGAAGACATCCCTGTCTTTGAAGAGTTCTACAATTTTGACGAGGTTTGGCCGAAGAAGGCGCTCGATCGGCTAGAGGCGGCGCTGGCCTAAATTGTTCGCCAGTGTTGATCCGAAACTGCGGCGTTGCGCGAAGCGGCCATCGGTCAATTGGCGGCGTTGGGCCCGGAGCAGAGAGGTCCAGCAGAACAGCAAGCATGTTTTTTCAAAAGGCCCGGTGCTATCTTGGAATTTCCTAAGCGCAGGGGGATTAGCCATGGCCAGTGATTTCTATGACGCCGAGATGGCGGCAAAACAGGAGCAGATGGCCAGAACCGAGGAGATGGTTCGCCAACGCTCCGAGATCATGCGCGTACTGTCGCCGGGTCAAGCAGAGGTCATTCTGGAACTTGGCTCGGGAAACGGCATTTTGGCACGGGACATGCTCAACGCCGTTGGATCCGAAGGGCGTGTTGTCGGCTTGGATTCATCGGAGACGATTTTGGAGATGGCACGCCACATCTGCCGCGAAGGCGAATTCCTGCTTGGCGACGCGCAGGACCTGCCTTTTGAGGACGGGACCTTCGACGCCATAGTCGCTGCGCAGCTTTTTTGCTTTCTCGATGATGTCGATTGCGCGCTGACCGAAGCATTCCGTGTTCTGAAACCTGGTGGTCGCATCGTAATACTGGACACAGATTGGGAAACGTTGGTTTGGACAAGCAGTGATCCCACCCTGATGAAGCGCGTGATGACGACCTATCAGGCGGTCTACGCCGATGCCAGATTGCCTAGGTCATTGCCAATGAGACTGGCGTTGGCCGGGTTCTCCAGCATATCGGCGGAAGGTTTTGTGGTTTTGAACACCAGC
>NZ_CALJXO010000103.1:0-2726 GCF_937988555.1 uncultured Boseongicola sp.
ATTTTCTGAGCGCTGCCGTCGTCGCCAAGGATTTTTCTGGCAGTGTTGATGCGGGATGCTATGGCGGAATCCGAGACGATCCGCCCGTCCCAAACCGCTTCGATTAGATCGTCGCGGGATAGAACTTGGCCCGGATGCTTGGCGAGATAGGCGATCAGAGTGAAGACCTGAGGCTCTATTGCGACCGGCGCGCCATCTCGGCGGATTTCACCCCGGCTAAAGTCCAGCTCGATAGCTCCGATTTTGACGATCTGCGATTCTGTTCCACCCATCTCCTTAGAAAACCACGGTTCCAGGGCGTTTCCAACGATTTCTGGATGGAAATGGAGGAATTCTGGATGACTTCAGGACAGCGGCTGGAAGCGTGACGTCAGCGAAATTGCGAAGGTGATCTTGTCTTCAAACGCAACCCAAGAAGGAAAACCGAGATGACCCGCAACCAGACCGAACTTTTCAAAACCGCAAGTTCGATTGCAGAAAAGAAGATCCGACAGGCGCGTGCCATGCAAGCGGCAGAGACGCGGGATATGGTGAGACAGACTGTGAAGGCAATTGTCACTAAGGTCCGCCGCAGCAAAGAAAGCCGCACAGCGAGACGCAATAGCGTGATGCGCAGCTGAGCGTGAGCTTTGCAAAATAACCTGGCAGCGCCAAGGCCCTAAATAGACCTCTCACTGTGGAAATCGACACTGGGCTGCGGACACGCTAACAACATCGAAAGTGCAAATTGTTTTAGCGCGATGACAGATAGAAAAAGGATTTGGACGTGATTGAGGTTCCACCAAAACTTACAGTAAAAACGAATTTTCGGCGTCCGAGCGATACCCAAATCGCAGCGTTTCAGGGTATTCCAACAGGCTTTGTCGTCGATGCCATGTTTGGTGGCGGAGCACTTTCTCATGCCATTCAGCCGCTTGGCGGTGGTCGTGAACTCAATTGCGTTGCTGCTGGACCAGCATTGACCGCGGAATGTGGTGCCGCTGATGTGCTGGCACTTTTTGCGTCACTCAAATTTATTCGACCCGGTGACGTCGTTGTTTCCGCGTTTTCGGCACACTCTGGGTGCGCTGCCGGTGGAGATGGACTGGTCGGAATGATGAAAAATTGTGGCGCTGCAGGTTTTGTCACAGATGGTCCGCTCCGCGATTATCACGGTATAGTTTCGGTTGGATTGCCAGTTTGGTGTACGGGGATAACTCCGGGATCGCCGCACGTGTCTGGACCTGGATCAGTTGGCTTCCCTGTCCAGATAGGCGCGCAAGAGGTTGAGAACGGCGATATGATCGTAGCCGATCAAGATGGTGTCGTGGTCGTTCCATACGAGCGTCTGGATGAGGTGATCGAAAACCTGGAACGCATTCGGAGCGCCGAGCAGGCGCAGGACGACAAGATAGCCAGAGGGATGCGCCTTCCAGATTGGGTGGAGCAGTTCTTGGCAAGTGACCAAGTCGCTTACAAAGATTGAAAGCGACTTGGGAGAAGCTTTGATCTCAATGGCAGCAAAGTCCGGAGGCTGTGTGAAAACTCGGGATTCTTCATGATTTCGCGCCGCTCGTTTTCGGGAGTTGCTAATTTGATGGTTCAGCTTGACCAGAGCGTGCCCGAATCTGCCAATTTTTGGCATTTTTAAAAGCTCTCGGTAGTTTTCACACAGCCTCACCGCACAGCGGAACCTGACGCATCGAGCATCTAACGATGGCTTCGAGCCCTAGGTGACCTCGTATCTTGAAGTGACCAAACCAGATGGAAATGACTTCGACTCTAAAAGGTGAAGGTCAATATCTGCATCCAAAGTCCCGAACATCCTTTTGCCCGCCCCGATAAGGATCGGAACAATTGTCACGGTCATATCTGCGATCAATCCTTCGCGCATGAAGCTTTGAATGATTTTTCCGCCGTCGACATAGGCACGCTTCCAGCCCTGTTCCGACAGGGACGCCATTAGCTGTCGAGGTGCGAGCGCACTGAGGGTCACCTTGTCACGAAGTTCGTCGGGTATATCGCTTGACCTCATTGTCCTGCTCAACACGACGACTGGCTTTTCATAGGGCCAAGTATCAAAGGTTAGCATAGTGCGAAACGAGCCACTTCCCAACACAAGCCCATCGACGGACTCCATGAATGCTGCATTGCCATGATCCTCGCCCTCGGTCGTCTGCTTCATTAACCAATCTAGGCCAAAATCTTCTCGCGCAACAAATCCATCGAGACTCATCGCCATAAACATATGACCTGTCGTCATCCTCAACTCTCCCAGTGCGTACAGAAGCCACGCTATTCCCAATGCTGATGAACGCAAGGTGCATGCAGTCGAACGGCAGCGTCGTCCGCAGGGCGGACCTTGGGCATTTCTCGACAGGCGTCTGCAAACCGCGCCGAAGCGGACAGTGCGTTCAATGGTCAAAAAGAGGCCCGGAGCTTAGTAATGACGGCATGAGTTGCTGCGTGCCGGAAGCAACCTAATGATACTGCCATCAGCGTTCTCAGCCTGTATTTATGGCTTATCATCAAGAGCGGGGCTTCAGCTCCCACCACCCTGCCCAACTCGGCAAGGTGGTCGCCCGTCAGGGGATTTGGCCAGTTCGACAACGAAGAGGTTTTCATCAGCCAGAGGCGATCGTCCTGCACATCTTGTGAGAGGAGACCGCCATGATCACCCGTAGACGGTTCATGACATCGACCGCAGCTACGGCATCCAACTCGTTGGTGGAGCAGGCGCCAGTCGA
>NZ_CALJXO010000104.1:0-3889 GCF_937988555.1 uncultured Boseongicola sp.
AGGGTATTTAGGCAAGCGGTCGCCGATCCCGTGCCTCTTACCACACTGCCCCTTGCGCCACGTCGCCAATCGCCCATCTATGTGGCTAGGGGATGTGGAACGGGCCAAAAAGGAGGCAGAATTATATGCAGAAGACATTTACATTCGCAGCGGTGGCTGCGGTTCTCACACTTGCCGCGTGCGGCGACACCGACCTTGAGCGCGGCGTATCGGGCGCGGCCATCGGGGCCGTCACTGCTGAAGTGCTTGGCGGAAACGTTCTTACAGGGGCCGCCGTTGGCGGTGCCGCCGGCGTTTTATGCGACGATCTTACGCCGGAAGCTTGCCGGTAACCTAAACCAAATACTGACGTACCGACGGCCGTCGGGGCATCACGCCCCGGCGGCCGTCGTCGTTTTGGCAATCCGCCAGACGGCGAAGGAGGGGCCATGTTCAAGAAAATCCTGATCGCAAACCGGGGCGAAATCGCCTGCCGTGTCATCAAGACCGCGCGCAAAATGGGGATCAAGACGGTTGCCGTCTATTCCGACGCTGATGAAAGCGCGCTGCACGTGAAGATGGCCGATGAGGCGGTGCATATCGGCCCGCCCCAAGCGAACCAGTCCTATATTGTGATCGACCGGATCATGGATGCGATCCGCCAGACCGGCGCCGAAGCGGTGCATCCGGGCTATGGTTTCTTGTCCGAAAACCCCAAGTTTGCCGAGGCTCTGGAAGCAGAAGGCGTTGCCTTTATTGGCCCGCCGGTGAATGCGATCAAGGCAATGGGCGACAAAATCACCTCGAAGAAGATCGCTCAGGAAGCGGGCGTGTCGACGGTGCCCGGATACATGGGGCTGATTGAGGACGCCGAAGATGCGGTGAAAATTTCCAATCAGGTCGGCTACCCCGTGATGATCAAGGCCAGCGCGGGCGGCGGCGGCAAGGGCATGCGGATTGCATGGGATGATGATGGGGCACGCGAGGGCTTTCAAAGCTCGAAAAACGAGGCGGCAGCTTCGTTCGGCGACGACCGGATATTCATCGAGAAGTTCGTCACGCAACCCCGCCATATTGAAATTCAGGTGCTGGCCGATAGTTTCGGGAACACCGTTTACCTCAATGAACGTGAATGCTCGATCCAGCGTCGCAATCAGAAGGTTGTCGAGGAAGCTCCGTCCCCGTTTTTGGACGCGGCCACACGGGCGGCCATGGGCAAGCAGTCCTGCGAATTGGCCAAGGCCGTCGGGTATGCAAGTGCGGGGACCGTGGAATTTATCGTCGATGGCGCTAAGAATTTCTTCTTTCTTGAGATGAACACCCGTCTTCAGGTGGAACACCCTGTGACCGAGTTGATCACCGGCGTTGATCTGGTTGAGCAGATGATCCGTGTGGCGGCAGGCGAGAAATTGTCGCTGGCGCAATCGGATATCGGGATTAACGGTTGGTCGATTGAAAACCGCCTGTACGCTGAGGATCCGTATCGTGGGTTTTTGCCGTCAATCGGGCGTTTGACGCGGTATCGTCCGCCTGTCGAGGTGGACGAGGAACGCCGTGCTGTGCGCAACGATACCGGCGTTTTTGAAGGCGGCGAGATCAGCAGGTACTACGATCCGATGATCGCCAAACTGTGTACCTGGGCACCGACCCGGGCGGATGCGATTGAAGGCATGCGCAACGCGCTGGACGCTTTCGAGATTGAGGGCATCGGGCACAACCTGCCGTTTTTGGCCGCCGTGATGGATCATCCGAAATTCATCTCGGGCGAAATGACGACGGCTTTCATCGAGGAAGAATTCCCCGACGGATTTTCCGGTGTGACGCCGGACGCTGAAACAAGTGTCCGTTTGGCGGCGGTTGCCGCACATATGAAGATGCGCAAAGAAGCGCGGGCGGCACAAATTTCCGGGGGCATGGCAAACCACCGGCGGCGGATCGCGCCTGATTGGGTCGTTTACGTTGGTAAAGAACACTACAACGTTTCGATAACCGAAGAGGCAGGCTGCACCACAATTACTTTCGAGGATGGGCAGGCCATGAACGTTGTGTCTGACTGGAACCTTGGATGTCGTTTGTTTGAAGGCACTGTTGGCGGAACAGCGATGATCGTGAAGACAGATTTCATTCGCGACGGGGCGCGGTTGCGCTATCGGGGCGCGGATTTGAACGTTGTCGTGCGCACACCGCGCCAGGCCGAGCTGGTTGCGATGATGCCTGAGAAAATGCCGCCGGACACATCGAAAATGCTTCTGTGCCCGATGCCCGGGTTGATCGTGTACATCGCTGTTGAAGAAGGACAGGAAGTTCACGAAGGCCAGGCGCTTTGTACAATCGAAGCGATGAAGATGGAAAACATCCTGCGAGCCGAACGAAAAGGCACGGTTTCTGCGGTCAAAGCAGCGCCCGGTGACAGCCTTCAGGTGGATGAGATCATTATGGAGTTCCAGTGAGCCGCAGGCCCGACATATCGCCTAGTTGCTATTCGGATGTCGCGCTGTCGCGGATTTCCTGCTGGCGCAATGGCATTTTGTCGATGGATCGCGTCAACTCACGCACGTGCCAAGGGAACGGTTTGCGAAGTTTAACGCCGCCATCCTTGCCGATAAGTGTCAGCATGAAGCCGCGTGGGCGTAACTTTCGGCGCACATCGCTTAGGTCGGACCGGGACGTGTCGGTGATCAGAACGACGTCACGCATGACAAGCATGTCCATCCCGTCTTGTAGAAGATCAAGTTGCCGCTGGAATGCAGGATCCGCTGGCGTATCGGCGAAGACGACAACCGGCCGGGCGATCCAGCGGAAGGCCTCAAGATCAATGTCGCGGCCGTCGAACACAGTTGTTCTGTCCGCGTTCCATATTTCGACAGGTGTTTGTTCGTCGCCAGCGGCAGCAGACGCAAATGTTGCGGCCATCGCTAAGGCGACGGATGCGAGCAGAAATGTAAAACGCGGTGCGGTCATGAGGTCTCCGTTCAAGGGGAATATAAGCCTGAATTCCGGAATGCGTAGGGGTATCGCGCCAACTCACGCCGATTTCACCGACATAGCCCCAAAAGAGGAGAGATTTCGATGAGCGACTGGAAGTCCCTCGCGGAAAAAGAGCTTCGCGGCAAAAATCTAAGCGATATCGAGTGGGAGACGCTGGAAGGCATTCTCGTCAAACCACTTTATGACGAGAGCGATGTCGAGGGTCTTGAGCATATGGGGTCAGTGCCGGGCTATGCGCCGTTCACCCGTGGTGTGAAAGCGACGATGTACGCAGGTCGTCCCTGGACCATCCGCCAATACGCGGGGTTTTCGACGGCTGAAGAATCAAACGCGTTTTATAGAAGCAATCTGGCTGCGGGTCAGCAGGGTGTGAGTGTGGCATTCGATCTGGCGACGCATCGGGGTTATGACAGCGACCATCCGCGCGTTGAGGGGGATGTCGGGAAAGCCGGGGTCGCCATTGATAGTGTCGAGGACATGAAAATCCTCTTTGACAGTATTCCGCTTGATCAGGTCAGCGTGTCGATGACGATGAACGGCGCGGTCATTCCGATCCTTGCAAGCTTCATCGTGGCTGGAGAAGAACAGGGCCATGACCGGGCGCTGCTTTCGGGGACCATTCAGAACGACATTCTGAAGGAATTCATGGTTCGGAACACCTACGTATATCCGCCGGAACCGTCGATGCGGATCGTCGCTGATATCATTGAATATACCTCGGATCACATGCCGAAGTTTAACTCGATTTCGATCTCGGGCTACCACATGCAGGAGGCCGGCGCGAACCTTGTTCAGGAGTTGGCATTCACTTTGGCGGATGGTCGCGAGTACGTGCGTACCGCCATCGCGCGGGGCATGGATGTCGATAAGTTCGCGGGCCGTCTCAGTTTTTTCTTTGCCATCGGAATGAATTTCTTCATGG
>NZ_CALJXO010000105.1:0-7315 GCF_937988555.1 uncultured Boseongicola sp.
TGCCAAACGATCTCGCCCCGACCAACATGAACGGCCCTAACCGGACTTTGGCCGCTCCATACAACGCTGCGGTGCAGCTTTCGCATTGCGGCCATTCGTGCATGGCGCAGCATTTTTGTCGGCTAAAACGTCGGTGTGCGGACAAACCGGCCTGATGCGGTTGTGGCGTAGATCATGGCCTCGGCACACGGCCCACACCCACAGGCTCTGCGGCAGCGCAGCGCAGCGAAAAATTACCAAACCCGATATTGGCAACATGCCAAGTCGACAAAATCCAATCCGGCCATTCGCTGCGCTCACTCTCGATGTCTCAGTTGCGGGACCAACCCGACCTTCACTCAAATCAATTCAGCTGGTGCTTTCCGTCCGCCGCAGACACTTTCCGGCCTTCGGACATGGCGCGCCGCCGCGTCAAAAGCTGCCTTTGGCGCGCTACGCAGCATTTTGCAGGTGCGAATGCGCACCGCAAGGACGGTGACCCACTGCCTTCGCCGCCGCCGTTCAATCGGCCTATTGACTATCGATGAACTGCGCAAGTATTCTACGAGCCTGTCAAATTCACGCGAGCAATCTGCCAGCGGAGGGGGCGTGCGCGTATAGACCCGCGCCGCGCGACTGTGGGCAGTTGCGGGTCGAGGGAGAGAATTTGAATGTTCAGCAAGACATGGATACGTAAATTTGGTGCGGCGGCATTAACCGCAGGGATCATCTTAGGGGGCGGTTTCGCACATGCCCAGGAAGAGGATTGGAGCCAGGTTGAGACTGCCGCAAAGGCGGAGGGCGCGCTGCTAGTTTATTCGACCACAAGTCGTACAGCCAAGGCGGCGGAGAAATTCTCTGCAAATACCGGCATCACCGTGGAGGTTGTGCGGCTGGGCGAGCAGGACCTTATCCAGCGGGCCTATCAGGAATCAGTGGCAGGCTTGAACGAAGTCGACATGATTGTCGCTGAGGATTGGGTGGCCGCCCGCGAACTTCTGTCCAGCACCGGATATTTCATCAACTATATCCCACCGACGGCCCGTGAGCTTTTTGCAGAACGTCATCAGAACCCACTTGTGCTGGGCTATATCAACCGCATTTTCGGCTATAATACTGACAAGCATCCCGACGCCGATCCGTTGGAGAGCGTTTGGGATGTGACGACCGAGGAATATCGCGGACGCGTCATGATCAGGGACGTGGCGATCACCGGGGAACATCAGAACGCCCTGACCGAATGGGTGCGTCGCAGTGACGAGCTTGAAGCCGCGTACGAGCGCCGCTTTGGCAAGCCTCTAGAGATGACGGAGGCCAACGCCGGTCTGGAATTCATCAAGCGTTTTCTGCAGAATGATGCGATCATCATGACGTCGGACACAAAGATATCGAAGGCCATCGGCTCAGCCGGGCAAGAAGATCCGCCCTACGGCATGTTCTATGTCTACTCCAAGCATCGCGACGCGAAATTGCAGGATCTGCGCATTTCCGACAGCCGGCAGATTGATCCGACGCTTGGATATTACTATCCGATTGTCCTGCAGTTGTCGGCCAACGCAAAACATCCGAATGCGGCCAAGATGTTCATGGAATATCTGGGTACGCTGGACGGTTTCGCGCCGTGGGCGGATTCACCTGGCGTTTACACACCTAACCCCAACCAAATTCCCTTCGAGGGCGACATGCCCTTCTCTTGGTGGGAAGAACGCATGTGGTCCTACGACCTCGACTTCGCGGCCGAGAACCGCGGCATCGTGCTCGATACCTGGCTGAAGTACGCGCAGCGCTGACACTGCCAGACATAATCACATCCTGTGACACCTGTAGCCCGGGGCCTGCGACACACCGCAGGCCCCGATTGCCGAAGCGAGGCGCAGGCGAGTACCGGGTTCGACAAAGAGCTGAGGACGACCCCGAATGCGCAACGCATACAACCGATTTCGCCTTGGCCTGACGCCCCAGAGTGTTCTTGCGTTCGTCTTTCTGATCATCCTTGGATATCTGGTCATTGTGCCGCTGTTCCTGATGCTGCGCGAAACTTTCCTGATCCATCCGCTTGAACGCTTCCAGATACCTGGTTCGAGTGTCGGCGACCTGACCTTTGCTCACTGGGAACGCAATTTCCTGAGCGAGAATGCATATGCGTTCTTCTACCGGCCGCTGCTGAATACTCTCAGGATCGCGCTAGGCATGTCGTTTCTGGCGCTGGCAATCGGCGGCACCCTTGCTTGGCTGGTGGTGCGTACCGATCTGCCGATGAAAGGTCTGATCTCGAACGCGGCGATCATCCCTTATATCATGCCGTCATGGACGCTGGCGCTCGCCTGGATCACCATGTTCAAGAATACACGCATTGGTGGCGATCAGGGGATCTTTACCGCGCTGACCGGTGTCGTCACACCCGACTGGTTCGCCTACGGGCTGTTCCCGATCACGATCTGCCTGGCGTTGCACTACTTCCCCTTTGGTTTCATGCTGATTGGCGGGGCCCTTCGCAATATCGACGCACAGCTCGAGGAATCGGCTGAACTTCTAGGCGCGTCGCGGCCGACCATCCTGCGTCGAATCGTCATTCCGTTGGTCCTGCCGGCGATCTTCTCGACCTTTCTTTTGACGTTTTCAAGGGGTCTTGGCACCTTTGGGACACCAGCGTTCCTGGGCGGCCCGGTGCGGGAATTCGTGCTGTCAACATCGCTCTATGCAAACTTGATCGGCCAGAGGCCGGGCATCGGATACCTCGCCGCCGTGGCCATGATCGCCCTAGGGGTGCTGGTGCTTTATATGGACTACAAGATCATTGGCACACGTCGAAGCTTTGTCACCATTTCCGGCAAGGGTGCACGCGCCGGTCTCGTAGCACTGGGTCGCTGGCGCTGGCCAATCGCTGGACTTGTGCTGGGTTTCATTTTCGCGGTCATCGCGATACCGCTCACCGCATTGGCCATTGACACTGTGATGCTGCGGCCGGGCATCTATTCCTGGGACAATTTCACTTGGCACTACTGGGTCGGGGATGCGAGTCTTACTGTTGGCCTCGGAACCGGTGAACCAGGTATCCTGCGAAACTGGCAGCTGATGTCGGCGCTGGGCAACACAATGAAGCTTGCTGTGGTGGTTGCGCTTATTACCGGCATTCTTGGAATACTCGTCGGCTACGCGATTGTACGGCTGCGCGGCCGCTGGGTCGCGCAGGCGCTGGACCAGATGTCATTCTTTCCCTACCTTATGCCCTCAATCGCCCTCGGCGCGATATTCCTAGCGATGTTCGCCGTGCCGCGCGGACCGATCCCATCGCTTCACGGGTCTTTCTGGTTGTTGGTCATCGTCTGTACGGTCAGTTACTTGCCCTATGCAGTAAAGGCCGGGGTCAGTGCTATCCGCCAAGTAGGGCCGGAACTGGAAGAGGCCGCAATCATGGTAGGTGCGTCCTGGTGGACGCGCATGCGGCGTGTGTTGATTCCCATACAGAAATCGACCTACTTTTCCGGCATGTTGCTGCCCTTTATTTCTGTCACGCGCGAACTGTCTCTGCTGATCCTGCTCGTGACCCCGGCAACACAGCTCGCAACGACTATCACGCTGCGATACACGGATCGTGGTTGGTACCCCTACACGAACGGTATGGTGCTGCTTTTGGTCATAATCGTTGTGACCAGCACAGTCGTCAGCCGGCGAGTGATGGGGACAAGTATCGCAAAGGGCCTTGGAGGCTAAGATGCCAGAAATTGTATTAGACCGGGTTTCCCGCATCTATGGAAAGGACGTGCGTGCGGTGAGTGACTTGACGCTCGAAATTCCGGACGGTTCGTTTACCACTTTGCTTGGACCATCCGGCTGCGGCAAGACGACTTCGCTTCGGATGATCGCAGGCCTCGACATGCCGACCACCGGCACCATTCGAATCGGTGACAAGCTTGTATTTTCGCGGGATCAAGGACGATCGCTGCCGCCGGCCAAACGAGGCCTGGGACTAGTGTTTCAAAGCTATGCTCTGTGGCCGCATCTTACTGTCGCCAAGAACATTACTTTCGGTCTGGAGGTTCAGCACATTGGCAAGACAGAGGCGGCGCGGCGTCTTGAACAGGTGGCAACTGCGCTGCAGATCGACGAATTGCTCGATCGCTACACCAGTGAACTTTCGGGCGGGCAACAGCAGCGTGTTGCCATTGCCCGCGTGCTCGTGATGGAGCCATCGGTGCTTTTGCTTGACGAACCGCTCTCGAACCTTGATGCAACACTGCGCATGGATATGCGGGCCGAGCTTAAGCGCCTGCATCATGATACTGGAGCAACCATCGTATATGTGACGCACGACCAGCTCGAGGCGCTGACAATGTCGACCCACATTGCGCTGATGCAAGGCGGCGAACTGCAACAGTTTGCGCCACCACTCGACGTCTATTCCCGTCCGGCAAACAAGTTCGCCGCCGACTTCCTCGGAAATCCGCGCATCAATTTGCTGGAAGGCAGCATCAAAAATGGGCGAGTCCGTTGCGTAGGGCTGGAGCTGGCGCTGCCGTCAGGCATTGCGAAACCAGACAATTCCGCCGTAACTCTGGGTCTGCGTGCCGAGGAGATACGGTTGCATACTCAGCCCAAGGCAGGCACTGAGTCTGCGCGGGTCACAGCGGTGCTGCCGACAGGGTCTGATTGGTACTATCACGTCGATATGAACGGGCAGACGCTCACAGTTCGCCAGAACGATGCACCTCAACTGCAACTCGGCAGTACGGTTCATGTAGAAGCAGTTCCCGATCCGGTAAAGCTCTTCTCGGCAGACGGCCTTGCGATTGCCCTCCCTCAAAATCATTCAGAAGGCGTGTGACGTTGAACAAACCGATGTTGCTTGTCACTGGCATGTCCGGAGCCGGAAAAACCGAAGCCATGAAAGCTCTGGAAGACCTGGATTTCTTTTGCATCGACAACCTGCCGCCGCAGCTGTTGAAGGAACTGTCCAAGCTTTCCGACCTCTCGTCCGAGCAAGGCGATCGTTTTGCCGTCGCGATGGACGTGCGCGGGCGGTCGATGTTCGACCATCTGCTCGCAGCTGTCGGCCAATTGCGTGAAGATGGGGTTGCCCACAGAATTCTGTTTCTGGATTGCGGCGATGATGTGTTGGTGCGGCGATATTCGGAGTCTCGCCGAAGGCACCCGGTTCGCGAAGGTCATAGCCTGTACGAACAGATAGCTGCCGAACGCTCTTTGCTGGCCCAGGTACGCGAGCGCGCCGATTTTGTGCTCGATACCACAGGGACAAATACTCACGCGTTGAAAGAGCGTCTGGGGCGCATTGTACTGAACCGGGACGTCACTCAGGAACTCGACGTTGACGTGATGAGCTTCGGCTTCAAGCACGGGGTGCCACTGGACGCGGATCTCATGCTCGATGTCCGTTTTCTGACCAACCCTTACTATGAACCCGAATTGCGTCCGCAGACGGGTCTGGATGGGCCCGTCGCCGACTATGTCTTTGCGCAACCCGAGGCCGAAAACCTGATAGATGAGATCAGCACTTTACTTAAACGCTGGATCCCATTGTACGCTGCCGCGGGAAAAGCTCGTCTGACTGTGGCGATTGGCTGCACCGGTGGGCAACACCGTTCCGTAGCGATTACCGAACGACTGGCGAGCCTGCTCGCACAGGATTTCAAGCATGTCGCACAGGTGCACCGCGACCTGAAAAAGAACCTTTGTCGCGATATTCAGTAGGCTGGTGCGCGTAGTGACCAATGTTGGGTGACAAGTAACTCCATTCAGATCGATAGCATCACGGCAGTTTATTCCCGCGGAGCCGCCATTGGCACGCCCGTTTCGGAATATCGTCTGCGAATGGCCGGTCTCGGGAAATCTTTGGCAACTCTTCGCCGCCGCAAAGAACGATGGCCACCTCATTGGCTTGAAGGGGCTGGCACGAAATCCAAGGTCTCGAAAGGGCTCCTTGCTGCCGTTAGCCGCATGGCAGCGATCCTGCCAAACGATCTCGCCCCGACCAACATGAACGGCCCTTTGCCGACATTCACCAAGATTGACCTTACCGCGGCGCGGCATACCAAGAGCGGCCATTCATGCACCCTGCAGCATTTCCGTCCTTGGAGGTCTGCATCGCGGACAAAGCTGGCGTTCATTTGGCGATGTTCAAAGCATGCGCACTCTATCATATTCAGTCGCTCACAGCCGCTCACAGTCCAAATTGTTTGCCAGCCTCGTTGGCCTTCGCTAGCCTAAAACCGTTGTCGGCTGGAACTTTCGGGGATCCGGGAGGCTCTGCTGAAAGCATGGGAGACCGAGATGGATGTTAGAGCGAATTTCCGAATTTCTGGCAGCTATTATGAGGCGTGCAACTGCGAAGCGATCTGTCCCTGTAGGCGTCAAGGAGACATTCCCGGCGGTAGGTCTACATATGGAGACTGCGATTTCTTGCTGTCTTGGCACATTCTGGAGGGCCAGTTTGGGAGCATTGATCTGGCGGGACTAAATGTTTCGATCGCAGGAACCTACAATGATGATGTGGGTGACGACATCTGGTCTGTTTTCATCTACATCGATAAGAATGCTTCGAAACCGCAGTTTGGGGCACTTACCCAGATCTTTAAAGGTGACGCAGGCGGTAATTTTGGGGTCGCGGCGACTTTCTCGAAAGTTTTGGGAATTACTCCCGCAGACATTCGTCTTGACCACACAGCCGGCGCAGAAACCATCAATGTCGGATCGCTGACGTCAGCTGAGGTCGTGCGGGATTTCGAATTCGATGGCCGAGTGTCCTGTGGTATTCCAGGGCACGACTTTCCGGGACAGGAATCGATTTCGAACTTGTCTGTACAAGATGCGCCGCTTGCATTCAGCTATTCAGAACGATGCGGGTTCGCGACTAATTTCGCCTACTGGAACTAACCTGTGTGTAATCTTTCGTGACGATGCAAACCACAGCAATTGTCAAACAGCGCAACGGTGTCTTCTTCCTTGTTGGGCTGTCTGCCTTAGGGTGGCTCCTCATCTTCTGGTCTTCGGAGAACATGTCATCTCCGGTTGTTTCGATGATGATGCCGATGGATGTGAATTGGGGTCTCAGCGAAATCGTGGCGGTCTGGATAATGTGGGCGGTGATGATGGGGGCGATGATGTTGCCATCGGCAATGCCCATGCTTGTTGTACACCGCCGCGTCGCCGCAAAAAGAGATCCCGGCGCCACTAATTCCAATACCTGGTTCCTGATTGGTTACGTTTTGACCTGGACCTTGTTCAGTGCTGTCGCGGCTGCTGCGCAATGGGGGTTTCAACGTGGGGGGATGCTTTCGCCCATGCTTAGGCTTCAGGACCAGTCGATTGCCGGTGGCTT
>NZ_CALJXO010000106.1:0-4530 GCF_937988555.1 uncultured Boseongicola sp.
ATACTACCGCGAAGGGGCGTTTGGTATTCGCATTGAGAACCTGATCGTTGTCCGTGAGGCCGCCAAAATGGGCGACGCGCGCGACCAACTTGATTTCGAAACGCTAACTTATGCGCCGATTGATCTGCGGCTGATAGAATCTGAAATGCTGTCCAAGTCCGAGCGAAACTGGTTAAACGGATACCACCGCGATGTGCGCGAAAAACTGATGTCGCGGCTTTCGGATAGCGCCGGGGACTGGCTGAACACGGCAACGCGCCCTATCTGATGACCTGAAACAGGTGTAAGCGTCTCGCAAATGCGCGGCGACGCCACAAAGGAGCCCACACATGGCCAACCATATTAACATTCGTAAAGCTGATGGCACTTGGGTTGTTCGTGCGGGCGGAGCCGTTTTAGCAGAAAGCCACAACGCGCTTGAACTGACAGAGGGTTCCACAGAGCCGGTGATTTATTTTCCACGTGATGACATTGCGATGGCGTTCCTAGATGCCTCCGAGCGAACATCCCATTGTGCACACATGGGCGACGCCAGCTACTATTCCATCGTAACCAAAAGCACGACCATTCGCGATGCCGCCTGGAGCTATGAGACCCCCAAGGACAGCGTTTCGGACATTGAAGGTCATCTGGCTTTTTATGACGGCGATCTGGTTACCGTCGAACAGGTTTGACACAGATTTAGCTGTGTTCTTCGGCGGCGGTTGCGGCCAACGCGCGGTTATAGGCCCGAAGAGCGTCGACTTGGAAAAGGGCCCCGTCGATCTGCGGGGCGACGCCTTCCTCGCCAAGCGTCACAACCGCTAAGAACTGACGATTGGTCGCCTCAAAGATCGGCATTGCTGTTTCCAAAGTCGCGTTGCGATCAATTGTGTGACCGCCTTCTATTGCCTCCCAAAGCATTTCGTCCGGGGCCGCGCGGGGGTCGTCAGGCGTGCGCATAACGTTGGCCACTCGGAACATAGATAGAAGATAGGCCTGCGGCCCGGCGGCAAGGTGAATATTGCGTCGCTCCAGTTGCGTTAAGAAGAATGAACGGTCCACAAGGCGTGACGCCAAAGCCGTCGACATCGAAACCGCCACCATCACCGCCAGACCCGTTTGCCAGTCTCCCGTCAACTCGAACACAATAAGCGTCGTTGAGATGGGCGCGCCCAAGACGGCTGCAGCGACCGCGCCCATGCCCGCCAGTGCGTAAAGCGTTTCCGAGCCGGAAATGTTCGGCGCGATGGCGGTTGCCACAAGCCCAAACCCCAATCCAAGCAAAGCCCCGACCATCAGCGAGGGCGAAAACACGCCTCCACCCATGCGGCCCGCCATGGTGATGGCGACGGCGGCAACCTTCAGCACGCAGAAAACCACCACTTCGTGCAGCATCAACGAACCGGTCAAAGCCGCCGAAGTTGTCTCGTATCCAACCCCGATGATGTGCGGGTAAAAAATCGCTAGGCCGCCCAAAAGCGCGCCTGCGACGGCCGGGCGCAAAACGCGAGGTAGCCCGATCCGGCGTTGGAAATAGCTGCCAAGGTCATCGGCCCAAAATATTGCCCGCATCATCAGAACAGCAACGCAGCCCGACAAAAGCCCGAGGATCAGGAAGGCAGGTAGTTCAACATAAAAGGCCAGAACGCTCGCTTCACCCAAAGAGAATTCAGTGATGTCCCCGAACGCCAACCGGTTGATCACTGTACCCGCGACCGACGCAATCACGATCGGCGCAAATGCATGAACTGCGAAATGACGCAAGACGACCTCTAGCGCGAAAAGCGCGCCAGCGATGGGCGCATTGAACGAGGCGGACACGGCCGCCGCGACCGCGCAGCCCAGAAGATCGCGCCCTGTAATTCCGTCAACGGCCAACTTATTTGACACCCAGGTTGAAATCACCGCAGCCAAATGCACGACCGGACCTTCACGACCCGTCGACCCGCCCGTCCCCAATGTGATCAGGGATGCCGCTGCCGACGCGAGCCCCTCTTTTGTCTCAACCCGGCCGTCTTTAATCGCAGCCCCTTCGATAACTTCCGCCACCGAGCGCACTTTTCCGTCAGACGTGAAGCGGTTGAGGATCAGGCCAACCGCGAGGCCTCCCAAAATTGGAATTACTAGGATCACATACCACGGCAAAGTTTCTGCAAAGGAATGGATAAGGCGAACGTCGTCCGTGCCATATAGAGTTTGCTGCAAAAAGGTGATGCCGGTACGAAATACGACAGCCGCAAAGCCTCCCGCAATGCCGATAAGCAACGCAATGAACCAAAACTGAATGCCGCTTGGGCCATGTGTACGCAGGACGTGCCAGCCCGGCTTGCAAGCGCTTACAATGGCTTGCAGTTGCTTGGCGATTATCGACTTAGGAGCGGCGCCCATCCAACACGGTCCACCCCGGACACACACCAAACCGCCTTGCGCCCTGCCCGGCGGACGCCCAACGTCTCGCGTTTTGAATTGTCGCGCGATACCTCTTGGTAGGCGCTTGATGGCAAAGGGGAAAGACCCAAATCACGCAGTTCGTCTCACTGTAGTGAACTGTGATCAAACAAGACGGTGTGTTCAGCAAGGTCGGAACCGGTCCTGTGACACACGCGTCACGGTGCCGTGACAGCCCTGTCACAGCCCTTGCTTTGGGGGGCATAGGCGCACAGTTTCGAAGCCTGACACGAACGGAGACTGTCCGATGAGCATGGAACGCTTCACATTCGAGGGCCACGCAGGCGACGCATTGGCTGCACGGCTGGATTTTCCGGATGGCCCGCATCTTGCGACGGCGTTGTTTGCGCATTGCTTTACCTGCGGCAAGGACATCACAGCGGCGCGACGTATCTCGTCGCGGCTGGCCTCGATGGGGATCGCTGTTTTGCGGTTTGACTTCACCGGACTCGGACATTCGAAAGGCGAGTTTGCCAACACAACGTTCACGTCCAATGCCCAGGATTTAGTGCGCGCGGCTGCGGCTCTGGGCGACCGCGATATGGCGCCAACGCTGCTGATCGGACATTCGCTCGGCGGGGCAGCCGTGTTGAAAGCCGCGGCCGACATTCCGTCGATCAAAGCTGTTGCCACGATCGGCGCTCCGTTTGACCCCGGCCATGTCACGCACAATTTCGCCGGCGCGCTTGATACGATTGCCGCCGAAGGCAAAGCCAAAGTTACGCTGGCAGGCCGCCCCTTCACGATTGGCAAAGACTTCATTGACGATGTTGCAGGCGCGGCCCTCACGCCGTCGATTGAAAAACTGGGCAAGGCACTGCTGGTGATGCACGCGCCGCGGGACGAAACCGTCGGGATCGAGAACGCCACAAACATCTTTATGGCCGCGCGCCACCCCAAAAGCTTCGTCACATTGGACGACGCAGATCACCTTGTAACGCGCGCATCCGACGCCGAATACGCCGCCGAAGTCATCGCCGCTTGGAGCGCGCGCTACCTCGATCTGAAGCAACCTGCACCGCCTCCCGGCGCGCCTGAAGGCATTGTACGGGTCGCCGAGGCCGACGAAACAGGCTTTCTGCTAGATGTAAATGCAGGTCCAAAACACCACACACTGGCAGATGAACCCGAAGCCTACGGCGGCACCAACAAAGGCATGACGCCGTACGGATTTTTGGCGGCGGGCCTTGGTGCCTGCACCTCGATGACCATTCGTATGTATGCCCGCCGCAAAGGATGGCCATTGACGCATGTGTCGGTCGATATCACCCATGCCAAAGTCCACGGACAAGACGCGGGCACAGGCGAAGACACCAAGATCGACGGATTCAATCGCGTGATCCGACTTGAGGGCAAACTCGACAGCGACCAGCGCCAACGTTTGTTGGAGATAGCCGATAAATGCCCGGTTCACCGCACTCTGGAACGCGGAGCCTCGGTAGAAACCGTGTTGGCTGAAGCCTGAAGCAAAACCGCTTCATCCTTTCAAAAATACCTCGTGGACGCGCATTTGGCGCGGGGGCAGAGCCCCCTTCCTCGGGTGCAGATTTCACATTTCACTAAAACTTTGACCAAATGGTCAATCTTGATTAATCGCTCGCATCATGCGACGCTTTTCAAGACCCTATACGATAGGCTGCCGCCATGACTGCACGAACCGCCACTGTCACCGACACATCGCTTGCGCATCTTCCGCAGGTGCAAGAGCCGCGCAATCCCGGCACGGTGCTTGATCTGGATCGCATTGCATCGGTTCAAGCCAATACCTCGGCAATCGAGCGTCGTGCTGCCACCCTGCCCGGGCGTCGCTCTGTTAAGAAAGACTACCAGGCGGCCTGGATGTTGCGCGCCGTCACCCTGATTGATCTTACGACGCTTTCGGGCGACGACACCGAAGGTCGTGTCAGACGCCTTTGCGCCAAGGCCGCAAACCCTGTGCGACAAGACCTGCTGGACGCACTTGGCATGGATGCAATCACCACAGGAGCGGTCTGCGTTTACCATGAGATGGTCCCAACGGCCGTTTCCGCGTTGCAGGGCACCAGGATACCCGTTGCGGCCGTCTCAACAGGTTTTCCTGCCGGTCTCTCGCCGTTCCAT
>NZ_CALJXO010000107.1:0-20511 GCF_937988555.1 uncultured Boseongicola sp.
AAACCCATGACAGACAAAGCTTTGGTAATCTTCACACCCTCCGGCAAACGAGGCCATTTCGAGGTCGGAATCCCGATTCTCACGGCGGCACGCCAATTGGGTGTAGATCTAGACTCCGTTTGCGGCGGACGCGGCATTTGCTCGAAATGTCAGGTGTCTCCCGGCTTTGGCAGCTTTTCCAAACACGGGGTTGAAGTTGCCGAAAACGCCGTATCAGAATGGAATGCGGTCGAACAACGCTACAAAGAAAAGCGTGGACTGAAAGACGGGCGCCGCCTGGGCTGTCAGGCAACTGTTCAGGGCGACCTTGTGGTTGACGTGCCACCCGAAAGCCAGGTCCACAAACAGGTTGTGCGCAAAGCCGCCTCAGCCCGCGATATCACCATGGATCCGGCCACACGACTTTACTACGTCGAAGTGCGCGAACCCGACATGCACGAGCCCTCCGGCGATCTCCAACGCCTTGGCGAAGCCTTGAAGCGTGACTGGCAGGTCGAGAGGATCGACGCGCCCCTGCCCGTCCTACGCAAGCTGCAACCGACGCTGCGCGCGGGCAAATGGACAGCCACTGTCGCGCTCCACAAAGACCACGTCGACGACACGCATCGTATTATCGACATCTGGCCCGGCTTTTTCGATGGTCGCCTCTACGGCCTTGCCATCGACCTCGGCTCAACCACCATCGCCGCCCATCTGTGCGATCTCAGGAACGGACAGGTGCTGACCTCAGCCGGCATCATGAACCCGCAAATCCGCTTCGGCGAAGACCTGATGAGCCGCGTCAGCTACGTGATGATGAACCCTGGCGGCGATGTCGAAATGACCAAAGTTGTGCGCGACGCCATGGGCGATCTCGCCCGCAATCTCGCCACCGAAGCCGACATCCCCCTTGACCATATCGTCGAGGCGACCATCGTCTGTAACCCCGTGATGCACCATCTCTTACTTGGCATCGACCCTGTCGAACTTGGTCAGGCCCCCTTCGCGCTTGCCACAAGCGACGCCCTTCGCTGTGCAGCCGCCGACATTGGACTTGAGGCGATCAACCCGGCTGCGCGCGCCTATCTTTTGCCCTGCATCGCAGGCCACGTCGGCGCCGATTGCGCGGCTGTCGCCTTGTCGGAAGAACCGTATAAATCTGACGATCTTGTACTGATCTGCGATGTGGGCACCAACGCCGAAATCCTGCTTGGCACCAAAGACCGTGTCCTCGCCTGTTCATCGCCTACTGGGCCCGCCTTTGAGGGCGCACAAATCTCGTCTGGCCAACGCGCGGCCCCCGGCGCTATCGAGAGGGTCGAAATTGACCCCGTCACCAAAGAGCCCCGATTTCGCGTCATTGGCTCTGAAATCTGGTCCAATGAGGATGGCTTTAGCGAAGTAGTGGCAAGCACCGGCGTCACCGGTATCTGCGGCTCAGGCATCATCGAAGCGGTCGCCGAAATGCGCATGGCGGGCCTTGTTGACCCTTCGGGCCTCATCGGCTCGGCCTCCCAAACCGGCTCAATCCGCTTGGTCCCCGAAGGCCGCACCCATGCCTATGTCATCTACGACGGCACCGCAGACAATGGCCCGCTTATCAGCGTAACCCAGGGCGACATTCGCGCCATTCAACTTGCGAAATCAGCGCTTTACGCAGGCGCGCGCCTTTTGATGGACGAACTGGAAACCGACACCGTCGACCGCATTGTCCTAGCCGGAGCCTTCGGCGCGCATATCTCGCCAAAGCACGCGATGGTCCTTGGCATGATCCCCGACTGCACGCTTGAAAACGTTATGTCTGCAGGCAACGCCGCAGGCACCGGCGCGCGCATCGCCCTGTGCGATATCTCGGCCCGCGCCCGGATCGAAGAAGAAGTCCACCGCATTCAAAAAGTTGAAACCGCTATCGAACCGAAGTTTCAGGAACACTTCGTCGCCGCCAACGCCATTCCTCACGCCACAGCGCCGTTTCCGGAATTGTTTTCTATCCTCAGCCTCCCGGTCGTCTCTTTCAACACCAAGGGCGGTGAAGACGGTGGCCGCCGCCGCAGACGGCGCGGCTGAAAGCCCGCAACAGCGACACGCAAATGTACGGCGTATCCGCAAAACACACCACCGAACGCTCCGTCCAAACCTTGACCCACAGACACGATGCCCGTATTTTCAATGGCATGATGCGGGTGTAGCTCAATGGTAGAGCTTTTGCTTCCCAAGCAAGTGACGAGGGTTCGATTCCCTTCACCCGCTCCACCCTCGCCGGACGCGCCCATGCACGATCATCAGACACTGCTTACCTCATCTGACTTGACCGATTCCGGTCTTGACGGGTTCGCCTATGGCTACCGCGACCGCGTGCGGTTCTACGAGTTGGATGCGCTAAACCACGTCAACAATGTCGTGTTCCTGAAATGGTTCGAGACCATCCGCGTCTCCTACGCCATCTCCCGAGGCCTCACGACGTATTCGCACGGCGCCGACGATCCACAACTGGTCGTGCGACACCTTTCGGCGGACTATCTGACGCCGATGTATCAAAACGAAATCTACACCCTCGCCGCGCGCACCCGGACGATCAAACACTCCAGCATGATCATGGACTATGCGGTGGCCAGCAACGGTCAAATCCGCGGCACAGGCGATTGCGTGATTGTCAGTCTTGAACAAGACGGCCGCACCAGACGCGCGCATTTCCCGCACGCCGTCCGCGCTATGGTCGACCTCGACGGTTCCGAGCAGATCGACTAGCCGGCCAGCTCTGCAATATAGTCTAGCGCCGCACTTTGAAGCTCGCGAATATGCGGATCGTCAATGCCCATCGCTTCAAAATGCTCAATGATATTAGCAAGATACTCAAGACTTGAGCCGAAAAGTCCTGTCCCCGTCGCAAGATATCGGACCTGCTCGTCCCGCGTGATTTCCGAGCAGATAAGGTCAGCGTCATGGTCCGCCTGAAACGTCAGAACCTCCACCGTTTCATCCGACAACTCCGCCGGCACAAACACCGGAAGGTACCCCGGACCAATGCATTCCCGCCGCCAAAGGATCTCGGCTTCACCCTCGATATCACTGGCCGCAATCCGAAACGCAAGACCGTCGCAACCTGCCCCATGATCAAGCGCCGCCATCACACCCGGAGTCTCCTCAGTGCCCCGCCCTCCCAGTGTGTCCTTCAATATGAACTGGCGGGAATAGCCCGGCACAAAAGCCCGTCGAACATCCGTGAATTTCAACGCCGGGTCCCACATTAGCGATCCATAGGCGAACACCCAAAGATCCTCGTCTGGTCGTCCGGTAAACGCTGCAAGCCGGATCGCCTCTCGCTCGGCGTCAGAATAAAACCAGTCCGTTCGAATGCCCGCCTTGCTGAGCCAGGCAAGAGTGTCGGCCATGCTTTGCGTGCGGAACCCTGACTGAGACGCAGGTTTGATCAGATCGCGAAGTTCGGGGTGGCGGGCGAAAGGATCGTTCACAGTCGCGCACCCCTTGCAACCTCCACAAAGCGCGCAATGCTGTCCGCATCCACCGACCAGTCGCACACCAACCGCCCCAGAAGCAGCTCGTTCGGATCATCGCCCTGAAGCAACCCCTGCTCAATATAATAATACGCGCCTGCGTCGACCAACGCCTGATGTCGAAAACGCGGCATCCAGACGTAAATCATATTCGCACCGCGTGGAAACGCGAACTCAACATCGTCGATGTCCGACAGCCCCGCTTCCAGCGACACGGCCGACGCATTCGCCTTAGCTGCCAATTCAAGCCAAAGCCCATCCGTCAGATAGGCCTGCATCTGAGCCGCCAGATACCGCGCTTTGGAAAACACCAAGGCGCCCCGTTGCTGGCGCCGCCGGAACTCTAAGGCTTTGTCGGGATCAAAGATCACCGCCGCTTCAACTGCCATCGCCCCGTTCTTCGTCGCCCCGAACGAGACGGCGTCCACGCCCACTTTCCAAGACATCTCGGCCGCCGAACAGCCCAAGGCCGCCGCCGCATTGGCAAACCGCGCACCGTCCAAATGCAGGCTCAGGCCTTCGTTTCGGCACACTTTTGAGATCGCCGAAAGCTCCTCTAGACTGTAAAGCGTCCCCCGCTCGGTCACTTGCGTCAACGAAACTGGTCCACGAGCCGATTGTTTCAAATTTGACGGGTCAAAGCCCGAAATCGCAGCTTGAAGCTCGTCCGCATTAAACTTAGCTATATCCGCCCCAAGCGGCGTGATTTTCGCACCGTCCGTAAACGCCTCGGGGGCGTTGCATTCATCCACATGAATATGGGCAAATTGCGCGGAAAAGATCGTGTCCCAGGGTCGGGCCAGGCATCCAAGCAAAAGCGCGTTCGCAGCCGTTCCCGTCGGCACCAAAAACACTGCCGCGTTCGGCGCCTCGAACACCTCGCGAACTTTTTCCACTGCGGCAGCCGTCAGAGCATCGGTCCCATAAGACGGCACCGCGCCGTCATTGGCCCGCACCAAAGCCTCCATGATCTTCGGGTGAACCGGTCCGTTATTGTCAGACGCAAACTTCATAGCTCTTCCTCGATGATATGGTCTTCCCATTCCTCTTCCGGCACCTCAAATTCTGGCACCGTCCAGCCCTGAACCGAGATACCCGCATCATGAACACTTTGGGCCGTGCCGGAAATCAGCGGGTGCCAGTTGTACAAAGGTTTGCCCTCGTGCAGCAATCGATAGGCACAGGTCGATGGCATCCAATAGGCTATTTTGTCGATATTGCTCGGCTTCAGAACAACACAATCCGGCACGAATTGCTTACGGATGTCATATTGCGCGCAGCGGCATGTCTCCCCGTCCAACAGACGGCATGCCACCCGCGTAAAGGCAATTTCCTGGGTATCGGGGTCTTCCAACTTATTTAGACAACAGCGCCCGCACCCATCGCAAAGTGCTTCCCATTCCCGCTTGTTAAGGTTCTTTAACGGCACTCGTTCCCAGTATTGGTCGCGCAGGCCATCGCGGTTTATCGGATCGGACTCCGACATCAGCGGGCCAAAATCTCGCGCGCACGAGCGGAATCTGCGTCCATCTGCACGATCAGCGCCTCGAGGCTATCAAACTTTTCTTCTGGCCGAAGATACTCGACAAGGGCAACAGACATCTGACTTCCGTAAAGGTCACCCCTGAAATCAAACACATGCGTTTCGAGGTTTGGGATATTTTCGCCAAACATCGGCCGCACACCCAAGGACGCCACCCCATCATAACGGCCTGCGTTTTCGCCAGTCAGAACATCGATGCGGACCGCATAGACACCAAACTTCGGCGGATGCAGCCCGGTGATCGACATGTTTGCCGTCGGATAGCCAAGGTCACGCCCACGCTGATCGCCGCGTTCAACCACACCCTCAATCCGATGCTGGTGCCCCAACATCATTGCTGCATCACGGGGTTGCCCCTCGGCCAAAGCCTCACGAATGCGCGTCGACGACACCTCCAGACCGGCCGTTTCTACCAGCTTAGCAATCGTCACTCCAAACCCAAACCGGTCCCCAAAGGCCTTCAGATCATCAGCCGTCCCGGCCCGATTTCTCCCAAAGCGGAAGTCCTGCCCAACCGTGACATGGGCCAATCCCAAACGTTCGCCCAAAATATCGCGGGCGAAATCTTCCGGCGACAAGGCCATCAACGCAGCATTGAACGGCAATTCATAAAGATGAATGACACCAAGTTTCGCAAGGCGATGCGAGCGCGCTTCGGCGTTCATCAATCTGAACGGCGGTGCATCGGGTATCAGTATTTCGCGCGGATGCGGCTCAAAAGTGACCACGCCAAGGGGGGCGCCCGTGACCGAAGCCGCCTGCCGCAAAACGGCCTGATGCCCAAGATGGACACCGTCGAAATTACCGATGGCGACCGTGGCCCCACGGTCGGCTGGGTCGAGATAAGTTGTGTCGCGATGGATGCGCATAAAAGTCCCGTAGCGTCCCCGCGCGGGACCCGCAACCCTCAGTCGAATTTGGCAGACGGAGCAAGCACTGACGCCTGTCCCTTAAGGACCGGTTTGCCATCCACAAGACATCGTGTGTCCAGCGTCACGCGGCGCTTTGAATAGTCGATTTCAAGGACTTCGACTTCTGCCGTGACGATGTCGCCCGGCCTGACCGGTGCCAGAAACTTCAGCGATTGACCAAGGTAAACGGACCCGTGACCGGGAAGCTGCTCGCCGATGACGGCCGAAATAAGCCCCGCCGTCAGCATACCATGCGCGATCCGGCCCGCGAAAATCGTATCGGCCGCATAAGCATCGTCCAAATGCACTGGGTTCCGGTCAGTGGACACTTCGGCGAACAACTCGATATCGCGATCCGTCACCTCTTTCGTCAAGGTGCAGACCATGCCGATCTCAATATCTTCAATTACAATTGTGCCGCGGGGCTGGTTGTCAAACATACCAAATCCTTCTCGCAATTTTATATCTTAAAAATTGCCCTTTACGCAACTTAATTACAGAACGGGTTTGAAGGAGACAAGGATCATCTTGCTGCAAAGCAGCGTTCTTTGACTCAAAGACGCAAAAGTGTCGTCTCGACCGCTGGTCCGAGCCCGTCTTCAAGCGTGGTTTGAGATTGGGGTTCAGGTGTCAGAACAACGACCGCCGTCAGCCCCAGAATCAGGACTGCAAGTGTCCAGATCGGCAAGGCCCCCGCCTCGTCCCTAATAAATGGCAGCATGACGTTAACCATGATGTCTGATTGCGGCAAAAAAAAGGCAGGCGCCGCTTGGTTCAGGTGTTGCGGATGACTTTCGAGAAAGCATCAAAAATGGGCTCAGCCCCAGCGATCAGGGAGCCACTTTCATGCGGTGCCTGATCACCCTCAAGGCTTTCAACCAAAGCACCTGCTTCTTTGGCGATCAACACGCCAGCCGCTATATCCCAGGAGTGCAAGCCCCGCTCCCAATAGCCGTCGTATCGGCCCGCCGCCACATAGGCGAGATCCAAAGCAGCAGCCCCAAACCGACGCACGCCCGCAACCGAGGGCATGATGCGCGCCAGATCTTGAAGCGTCGCAGGCAGGTCCGGACGCCCCCCAAATGGAATGCCCGTCGCAAAGATACTTTCGATCATTTTCGAGCGCGCAGACACCCGAAGACGGGTCTCGTTCATCCAGGCGCCCTGGCCTTTTTCAGAAAAGAAAAGCTCGTCCTTTGACGGATCGTAAACAACAGCCGCAACGATCTCGCCCTTATGCTCAAGGGCAATCGAGACAGCCCAATGCGGCAAGCCGTGCAAGAAGTTCGTCGTCCCATCCAGCGGATCAACGATCCACCGCCGTGTCGGGTCTTTACCCTCGACAGGCTCGCTTTCTTCGCCGACCCAGCCATAATTCGGACGCGCGGTCGTCAGGTCTTCTCGGATGATTTCTTCGGCGCGGATGTCGGCACGACTGACAAAGTCCCCCGCCCCTTTGGTCGACACCTGAAGGTTCTCCACTTCGCGGAAATCCTTGCTCAGAGACCGGCCAGCCTTGCGGGCGGCAAGGGTCATGACGTTCAGATTTGCGCTGCCTTGCATCGAGAAAACCTTTGTGATGATCGACGCCATTTACGGAAGGCGGCGCGTGTGAGCAAGCCCTAAAACCCCAACGCTCCTGCCATGAAACCCATTTGCCATTGCGTCACATAGGCCGCGAATGGCGTGACCTTGGGCGCGTCGCGCGTTTACACTCTTCCCTGACGGGGATGGTTTTAACAGCACGGGAGCACAACGCGGAACAACTACTTGCACAACTCATCGGTGATGCCGCAGGCGGCATCGGTGGCGGCAAAGCCGTCAAGGGCACCGAGATAGGCAACCTCATCGCAGGCGCAGTCGGCGGCGGCCAACTTCTTGGCGGCCTTCTTGGATCGGGCGCCGCCGCAGCGCGCGGTCTCGATATCGCAAGCATGACCAGCAAGCTTGTCGGGGGCGGCGTTGCAGGCCTTGTCGTTCAGGTCGTGCTCGGCACAGTCATGAAGAAAATGCGCCGCTAACGCTTTCACGCGCTTTGTGGCTTAATCAGCCCAAGGCCCGTGAAAACCTTCGCCGTCGCGATCCAAACGCTTAAACCCGTGACGGCCGAAGAAGTCGCGCTGTGCTTGGATCAGATCGGTCGTCCCACGGGCGCGCCGCAACGTGTCAAAGAACGACAAAGACGCCGCCATCGCCGGGACCGATTGCCCCTCTGACATCGCCGACGTCACGACGCGACGCAGCGCGGGCACCGTCTCTTTCAGGCGATCTGAAAAAGCAGGCGCGAGGATAAGCTGACCATGTGGCAGTTCCTCGCGGATCGCCGAAGAAATATCATCCAACAAAGACGACCGGATGATACACCCTGCCCGCCAAATTTCAGCGATACGCGCCAGATCAAGCGACCAGTCAAACTCGTCCGAGGCCGCCGCCAAAAGTGCCATACCCTGCCCGTAAGTAATGATCCGCGCGGCAAGCAATGCCGCCTCCATATCCGCCTCTGATACGGACGCCACCCCCGGACCCAAGGGAAACGCGAACTCAGCGGCAGCCCGTGTCTCGCGCAGCGCCGACCAGGACCGGGCAGCAACCGCGCTTTCGATTGCCGTCGCCGATTGACCCATTTTCAACGCCTCAATCACAGTCCAACGCCCGGTGCCCTTTTGCCCTGCTTGATCAAGGATCACATCAACGATGGGTTTGTCGGTTTCACCGTCCTTCGTATTCAGAATTTCCGACGTTATCTCAATTAGATAGGACTGAAGCGCGCCTGCATTCCACTGCCCAAACAAGGCCGCCATCTGCGCCATGTCGCGCCCGTCTGCGCGCAACAGCCCATAGGCCTCAGCGATCAATTGCATGTCCGCGTATTCAATACCGTTGTGCACCGTTTTGACGAAATGCCCCGCCCCGTCAGATCCAAGGAAATCCGCGCAAGCGTCGCCCTCAAACTTCGCGGCTATTGCCTCGATGATGTCGCGGATCGACGCATATGCCTCAGGTGTTCCGCCGACCATAATCGAGGGGCCATACCGCGCGCCCTCTTCACCGCCAGAAACACCGACCCCTAAAAACCGCAATCTCGCAGCTTCGATCGCCTTCGCGCGCCGACGCGTATCATTGAAATTAGCATTGCCTGCATCGATGATCAGATCGCCCGCCTCCAGAAGAGGAACCAACGCCTCGATCACCGCATCGACCGGCCCCCCAGCGTTCACCATGATTAACACAGCACGCGGCGGCATTAACGATGCCACAAAATCCTCAAGGCTTTCTGAAGGCTCAAGCCGTTCGGCCAAAGCGCCGGCATCGTCCACGACTGCGCGCGTTTTGCCCGGCGAGCGGTTGTGCACCGCCACATCAAATCCATTGTCCGCGATATTAAGCGCAAGTGCTGCGCCCATCGTGCCCATGCCAGTCACGCCAATTCGTGCCATTCAATCCCCCTATCGCCTGTCCCGCCAAGCTAGGCATCAGCGCGCCAGACGCAAGTGTCACGCTGCCTTGGGGGCGATCACACCTAGAAGAGCTTCCACTAAAGCATCATCGCGATGACGCAGCGGCGCGTTCAACGTGTCGGCCATGGCCATCCGCAACAACAGTCCTAAAAGGGCTGTGTGAACCGCGACCGCAGCCCGGCGCGCCTCGACCAATCGGGCATACCGCCCGCCTTTCAGCAGACAATCGGCAAGCGCGTCGTGCATTTCAGTGGTTGCGGGATGCATCCGGCCAAGCGTCGTCACCATCGCCCCATCCCGTCCCGGACGCTGCCCGATCTGCGGCGTCACGTACATCATCCGAAACCGGTCCAGATCAGACATGTGATAGACCGCCAAAGCCTCGACCAAGCCACGGATCGCGGCATCCGGCGCCGCGTTGGCCTTGATCGCTGACTTGCCTGCCGTGGCTTCCGCTTCAAGCGCCGGTCGCACCAAAGCTTCAAGAAGTCGGGCCTTGTTCGGAAACCAGTAAATTACCGCCTGTTTCGACACTCCGACCCGGCGGGAAATCGCCTCAAAGGTCAGCTTGTCCGGCCCAAAATCGCGGACAATGGCGCGCGCCGCCTCCAAAATCAGGTCTGCCGTTTTGGAATTGCTTTTAGCCATCCCGCCCCACTCATACAAAACACCAAGGCCTAGGGTACGCCCCAACTTGTCGTCGGTAAAGGACGCAAGCATCTGGAAACAATTGGTTTCCTTTTGAGAAACTTAGACCTCGACGGCGCGCTGCATCTGCATCGGGACCTTGCGCGCCAGTTGCAACAGATGCGCCATATAGGGTTTCGTGGTCTCATCGCTGCGTATTGCCGCATAAAGTCGCTTGCTTAGACCGACTTTGGTGACGGGTCGCGTCACATAATCCGAATGGTAGCGCACCTCGCGCACTACCCAATCGGGCAGAACCGCTACGCCACGATTTGAAGCGACCAAAAGCAAGATAACGGCCGTCAATTCCACTTGCCGCACGCCGCGCGGCTCGACCTTGGCCGGGGTCAACAGCTCGGAAAACACATCCAAACGCGACCGCTCCACCGGATAGGTGATCAACACCTCATCGCGAAAATCCTCGGCCTCGACGTAAGGCTTGGCCGCCAGTGGATGCAACGCTGCCGCCACGAACACCGGTTCATAGTCAAACAGGGGCGTAAACGTCACATCCGCCAAAACCTCGGGGTCCGAAGACACTACTAGATCAACCTCTTCACGCGCCAATGCAGGCAAAGCATCAAACGCCAGCCCCGGACGAATATCCACGTCAACATCCGGCCAGGCTTTGCGGAACTCTTCCAGGACTGGAAACAGCCACTCAAAACAGGCATGGCACTCAATCGCGATATGCAACCGCCCCGATTTTCCGGACCGAAGATTGCGAAAATCATCCTCCATCGCCTCAACCTCGGGAAGAACCTTTTCCGCCAGTTTCAACAGCCTATGCCCCGCCGACGACAGTTTCAGCGGCTTGGAACGTCGCACGAACAACTCAAGTCCTGCCTGATCTTCAAGCCCCTTCACCTGATGGCTTAGCGCCGACTGCGTGATGTTCAAAAGGTCGGCCGCTCGCGCCAGACCACCCGCGCTGTGGATCGCGCGTATTGTGCGCAAATGGCGAAACTCGATATGCATACTTGAGCAGGCCTCATGAAGATTGTGAGAATTATGAGTTTGTTTCACATTTGGACTTATGAGACAAGATGCCAATAAGGAGTTGTCCCCCATGTCTCGTCCTACGATTTCATTTGAGTTTTTCCCGCCGCAATCACTCGAAGCCTCGTTCCGGCTTTGGGAAACGGTGAATACTCTGTCGCATCTCGATCCGTCCTTCGTCTCGGTTACCTACGGCGCGGGCGGCAACACACGCGCGCTGACCCACGAGGCCGTCGAAACACTTGGGCGTCACATGGGCCTCAACGTCGCGGCGCATCTCACTTGCGTTGACGCGACCCGCGCTGAAACCCTCGCCATCGCGGACCAATACGCCCGCGCAGGCGTCAACCGGATCGTCGCACTGCGTGGTGATCCCCCGAAGGGCGCGGGCAATTTCAAGGCACTTGCGGACGGCTTTGCTAATTCTGTGGAACTTGTGACGGCCCTTGCCGATACTGGAAATTTCGAGATCACAGTCGGCGCCTACCCCGACACCCATCCCGAAGCCGCGCATGACAACGCGGATATTGACTGGCTGAAGCGCAAGATTGACGCCGGGGCCTCAAACGCGATCACGCAATTCTTCTTTGAAGCCGAAGCCTTCCTGCGCTTTCGCGACCGTTGCACGGCCGCCGGTATCACCGCCGAGATCATACCCGGCATCCTGCCGATCGAAAACTGGCGCGGCACCCAACGCTTTGCAAAGTGCTGCGGCGCGCGCGTTCCAAACGAATTGTCCGCAATGTTCGAAACCGCAGAACGCGACGGGCGCACCGACCTTCTGGCCACAGCAATCTGCACCGAGCTTTGCTCGGACCTTCTTGATGAAGGCGCGAAGCACTTGCATTTCTATACGCTGAATAAACCCGGCCTCACTCGTGATGTGGTGCATGCCTTAGGCCTTGCTCCCGACGCGAGCCTCGCCAAAGTCGCGTAAAGCCGCGCTCTAGACATCCAGAACCGCATCGTCGGCAAACTCAACCGCGCGCGGCGACCGACCGGCCGCCGACGGATGCAACCGTTCGCTCGGGTCGCGCCCCACGACGCGCCTCTTGCGCGCCAGGAATATCTTGCCCCAGTTGCGCCAGGTCCCCACAGACGGAGCATCAGCGTTCATCTCGAACCACGTCCGCCAGCCTTCCGGCAACGGCAATGCGCAGCCTTCCAACCGCTCGACCATCCACACAAGCGGGATATTCGACAAAGGTCGCGCCGCCACAAATCCCGACAAATGCCCGCCCACATCGCTGTGACTGCCGCGAAACCAGACCTGCTGAATGGTCCCGTCCCAAACCGACCGTGTTTCCCATAACACCGGTTTAAATGCCTCACGGGTCTCATCCAAAGCCAACGCGTGAAACCCATGCTTAATTGAAAGCCCAAGCCGATGGTTGTGAAACGCGTGCTTCACCTCGCTCCAGCGCCACACAAATGGCGCACGAAACCCCAGCGACTTCACCGTATCAAAGACCGCGACCGCCTCGATCGGGGCCTCTGCGTGGCAAAACGCTGTTGTAAATTCCGCCACGATCTCGGGATCATGATTTTGCTGATAATGGCGATAGGCTTCGGTCACCATCCGCTCGGTCGCATTCTCTCGCCTCAATAGCCCGACCCGGTCAATCACGCCCGCCAAAGACCGCGCAGCGTAAGCCCCCCGCGAATAGCCCACCAAAAAGATCGTATCGCCGGGGCGATACCGCGACGCAAGCCAACCATAGGCGCGCCGGATCTGCCGGTTGATGCCGCGCCCCTCGATCACATTCAACGTCGCAGACCAATCGGTCCACTGCACACCCGCCTCGTAAAACAGGCTCACCGGCCTCTCCCCAACTTCGTCTTCCAGAAGCTTGTAAATCAGCCCGACGTTCGTCTCGCTGCCCTCGTCAAGCATCGACATCGTGCCATCAAGCAGGATCACATGGGTCGCCGCCTCGCGCACGATCTGTGGCGAGGACCGCTCGGTCCGGCGGAAAAAGCCTAATAGGCCTTTCAGGCGCTCGCCCAAAGCCATCAGAACCCTGACCCCGTCGGGCCGCAATTAAGAAACGTCATCTCCATGGGAAATGACCTAAGCCTCAAGCCTCGGATTTTCCATGAAATTCGCTGTGAAGTTTGTTGCGGTACCGATTAGGCAAGACAATCCGTAGTCACGACCTCGATGGCGCCGTAACCATTAAAGCGCGTGACCGTCGCCGTGGAATAAGCACCAAGCCCGTGCCAGACCAACCAATCACCCTCGGCCAGATCGCCCGGAAGCGGCACAGTGCCCGGCAACCGGTCCAGCGAGTCGCAGGTTGGACCGAACACAATATGCTCGACCGGCGCTGCCTTACGAATGCACCCCGAGGCAACCGGTTCGATGCGGTCAATGTTGCCAAGGATCGGCAATTCCGCCAGCCCGCCGTAAATTCCGTCGTTCAAAAACACCGCCCCGTCTTCGCGGATTGCTTTGACGCGGGTCGCAAGACTAAAGGATTCCGCCACCATCGCGCGCCCCGGCTCACACACCAGCGTCGGCACATCCGCGCCAAACGCGCGCAGGGTGGCAGTTTCGATCGCGGCAAAGATTGCCTCAAGGTCAGGAGCCCCGCCCGTGCGGTGCGCCGCATATCCGCCGCCCACGTTCAGACGCACAAGCTTAACGCCCGCCCGCTGTGCAACTTCCGCACAAATATCGATATAGGCCCGCCAAGCTGCAGGATCAGCGCATTGCGTGCCCGGATGAAACGTCATCGACGCGGTAAAGCCAGCCTCGGCAACCGCCTTCAAAAGCGCGACTGCCAACTCTGGGTCCGCGCCAAACTTCGCGCCGAAATCATAGATCGCGCCCTTCACCGGCAGGCGCAAGCGCACCGACACTTCGGCCGACAACGGCACGCCGCCGCGAACCAATTTTCCAAGTTCACCCAGCGAGTCGACCGAATACGACGCCACACCATGCCCGATGGAAGCGGCAACCTCTGCCTCTGACCGCACCGGGTTGTTGTAGTGAAGCACCGCGCTCGGCATCAGCTGTTTCACCCGCGCCATCTCAAACGGCGACGCCACATCGAACGCCTCCACACCGGCAGCCATCAGATTTTGAAGCACTTCCTCGGCATCATTCGCCTTGACCGCATAGGTCACAAGCCCGGGAAAACCCGACAAAAATCGCCTGGCTGTCGCCTGCAAAATCGACGGCGCAAAATACAGCACCGGATGGTCCGGACGCTGGGATAAAAGATGCCGGGACGGGGCGGAGTAAAGGGTGGCAACCAGAGACATCAGCGTTCCTTCTGCAATGCCAAAAGTGGTAAAGTTACACAGTTTTACCGATTCAAACTGACGAAAGATATTGTATATTCGACGATTTAGATGCTATTATGTTACAAATCGCCGAAGCAGGACTGCATATGGACGAAATTGATGACACTTTGATCGAACTTCTGGTCGAGAATGCCCGCATGCCCGTGGCAAACTTGGCCACAAAAATGAACCTTGCGCGCTCCACCGTTCAGGCGCGGCTCGAGCGCCTTGAGCAAAGGGGCATCATCACCGGCTACACCGTGCGCCTTGGCGACATAATGCGGTCCGAGCGGCTGCGTGCCACCGTGCTTTTGCAGATCGACCCGATGAAGCTTCCCGCCGTCTTGTCAAAACTCAAAGCCCTTCCCGAGGTCCGCGCCGCCCACACGGCATCGGGCCGCTTTGACCTCATCGTAACGCTCTCGGCACAGACCACAGAAGTCCTCGACAGCGCGCTTGACGCCATCGGCACCGTCAACGGCGTACGTACCTCGGAATCGCTGATCCACCTCACGACCAGGATCGACCGCCGCGCATTCTGAAACACCTCATATCGCCCCCCCGCCGATCACGCCTTTTCCTCACGCGACGGCCACGCTAAAAGCCACGCGCCAGCAATGAAGAAAGCGGACCCCATGCCGATGCACAAGACATTCGATGCTCAAGAAGCCGAAGCCCGCCTTTACGAGGCTTGGGAAACCGCAGGCGCGTTCAAAGCCGGGGCCAACGCGCACGATGGGGCCGAGACCTTTTCGATCATGATCCCGCCCCCGAACGTCACCGGCGTTCTGCACATGGGCCACGCCTTCAACAACACGCTGCAAGACATTCTGACCCGCTGGCACCGGATGCAGGGACACGACACGCTCTGGCAGCCCGGCCAGGACCACGCAGGCATCGCCACACAGATGGTTGTCGAACGCCAGTTGGGCGAAGACGGCAAACGCCGCACCGACTTCACGCGTGAAGAGTTCACCGCCAAAATCTGGGATTGGAAACAGAAATCCGGTGGCACGATCATCGAACAGCTAAAGCGCCTCGGTGCCTCCTGCGACTGGTCCCGCAACGCCTTTACTATGTCCGGTGCACCTGGCGCTCCTGCGGGCGAAGAAGGCAATTTCCACGATGCCGTCATCAAAGTCTTTGTTAAGATGTTTGAAGACGGGTTGATCTATCGGGGCAAGCGCCTCGTCAATTGGGACCCGCATTTTGAAACCGCTATTTCCGATCTCGAAGTCGAAAATATCGAGGTCGACGGCCACATGTGGCACTTCAAATACCCTCTCGCTGATGGGGCGACCTACGAATACGTCGAGAAAGACGAGAATGGAAATGTCACCCTGCGCGAGGTCCGCGACTACATCTCCATCGCCACCACGCGCCCCGAAACCATGCTCGGCGACGGCGCGGTCGCGGTTCACCCTTTAGATGAACGCTACGCCTCAATCATCGGTAAATTATGTGAAATCCCGATTGGACCGAAAGAACACCGCCGCCTGATCCCGATCATCACCGACGAATACCCTGACCCTGACTTCGGCTCGGGCGCAGTCAAAATCACCGGCGCGCACGACTTCAACGACTATCAGGTTGCCAAGCGAGGCAGCATTCCTATGTATCGCCTGATGGACACGAAGGGGGCGATGCGCAACGACGGCGCGCCCTACGCCGAAATGTCCGCCACCGCGATGTCCGTCGCCATAGGCGAGCGCACTCTGTCCGAAGCCGAAGCCGACACCATTAACCTAATCCCCGACGATCTCCGTGGCCTCGACCGGTTCGAGGCGCGCGAGAAAGTCATTGCACAGATCACCGAAGAGGGGCTTGCAGTCACCTATCTCCACAAGGAAATCGACCCAGAAACCAACTCCGAAGACCTGAGCCGCCGTCCGCTTGTTGACGCCAAGAAAATCATGCAGCCCTTCGGAGACCGCTCCAAAGTGGTCATCGAGCCCATGCTCACCGACCAATGGTTCGTCGACACCGACAAGATTGTTGGCCCCGCGCTGGAAGCTGTCCGCGACGGCACGACCGAAATCCTCCCCGAGCAGCACAAGAAGGTCTACTTCAACTGGCTGGAAAACATTGAGCCTTGGTGCATCTCGCGCCAGCTATGGTGGGGGCATCAGATTCCGGTTTGGTATGGTTTTGACCTCAGTGGCGCAGGCTTCAAGGACGATGAAGGCGACGGTGCACTCGACGAAGTTGAACTGAGACGTCTATTGTCCGACCAGTCGCTGCTCAAAGGCGACGAACACCACCACGCTGCCGCCAGTTTCGACGACGTTACAACACGCTTCGGAGATGTCCTTTCAACGCTACCGACACCGCTCCACCGCGCTCGTGTCGTCGAGGTCGAAGACCGTAGCGCCGCAGTAAAAGCAATTGCCGCAAGTCTCGCCGACTACAACATCAGCCAAGACCCAACGCATCTCGTCTACCCGGTCTACCGCGACCCTGACGTCTTGGACACATGGTTCTCCTCCGGCCTCTGGCCCATCGGCACCCTAGGGTGGCCCGAACAAACCGAAGCGCTCGACAAATACTTCCCCACTTCCGTCCTCGTCACCGGCTTTGACATCATTTTCTTCTGGGTCGCCCGGATGATGATGATGCAATACGCCGTCGTGGGTGAGCGGCCCTTCGACACCGTCTACGTCCACGCGCTTGTGCGCGACGAGAAGGGAAAGAAGATGTCGAAATCTCTTGGAAACGTCCTAGATCCCCTTGAACTCATTAACGAATACGGTGCTGATGCCGTTCGCTTTACGGTCACCTCAATGGCCGCAATGGGCCGCGACCTGAAACTCAGCACTCAACGCATCGCAGGCTACCGGAACTTCGGAACCAAGCTTTGGAACGCCTCGCGTTTCGCCGAAATGAACGGCGTCTTCGGCGCGCCTCGCTGGCAACCGGGCGAGCCCCTGAACGCCACCGCCAACAAGTGGATCATTGGTGAAGTTGCAAAGACACGCGAGGCCGTCGACGAGGCCCTTGCCGCCTTCCGCTTCAACGACGCCGCCAACACGCTCTACGCCTTCACCTACACCTATTGCGACTGGTATCTGGAGTTCTCCAAGCCACTGTTTGACACCGACGACGCCGACGAGACACGTGAAGTCATGGCCTGGGCGCTCGATCAGATGCTGACGCTTCTGCACCCGATCATGCCTTTCATCACCGAAGAAATCTGGGGCCTCTCTGCCAGCCGCTCCAAAATGCTGATCCACGCCGACTGGCCCACATACGGCAGCGAACTCGTCGACGACGCGGCCGTCTCCGAAATGCGCTGGGTCCGCGATGTGATCGAAAAAGTCCGTCGCATCCGTGGCGAAATGAACGTACCGAAATCGCTCAAAGCCCCGCTCCTGCAACTGGCCTGCGACGACACGGGCAAAGCGGCCTGGGCGCGCAATGAAGTCATCATCTTGCGCGACCGCGAAGCAGGCATCGAAAGCCTGACCCCCGCCGACACCGCCCCGAAAGGCGCGGCCACCATCGCCGTAGACGGCGCAACATTCGCACTCCCGCTCGAGGGCCTGATCGACGTGGCGGCGGAAAAATCCCGCCTCGAAAGGTCGCTGCAGAAACTCGCAAAAGAACTCGGAGGCATGCGTGGCCGCCTCAACAACCCGAAATTCCTCGAAAGCGCGCCAGACGAGGTCATCGCCGAGACGAAGGAAAACCTCGCAGCGCGACAAGAGGAAGAAACGCGCCTGAAAACAGCGCTGGATCGCCTCGCCGAGGTCAGCTAAACGGCTTCTTTGGGTCAATAAATTCCAGGCCGCGTGGGGGGTGCAGCCTCCCCAACCCAAGGCGGCGCCCCAAATGCGCGGAGCTATACGCTACCTTACGATCCGATCGATTGCTCGCGTCACGCCGAGTGATTTGTCGCAAACCAAAGTTAGCACTTGCCGCCCCGCAGGCTTGGTTGCCACCACCGGCACAAACCGCGCCCCGGCTGCTGCGGCCGCCGTCACCGTGAATGTTCTTCGGCTCATCATCGTCAAAAGCCCCCTTTAGTTGCGAGCAGCTCTCAACCAAGTGTCTTCCGCCGAAAATTCAATCCCTTGCGCCTGCCCCCTATCAGTGGTCATCGTATCTCATGACAAAACCACCCCTGACACCGCTGGCTGAAAGCCTCCCCGCCTCCGTCCCCTTCGTCGGCCCCGAAGCCACCGAGCGCAAAATGGGCAAACCGTTCGAGGCCCGCCTTGGCGCCAACGAAAGCGTTTTCGGACCTTCGCCCAAAGCCATCGCGGCGATGGAAGAGGGTGCCAGCAACATCTGGATGTACGCCGACCCCGAAAGCCACGAGCTGCGCCGCGCCATCGCCCGCCACCTAAAAGTGGCCGCCGATGAGGTCGTCGTCGGCGAAGGCATCGACACGCTTTTGGGCTATCTCGTGCGCCTCTACGTCACCGAAGGCACAAACGTTGTCACCTCGGACGGCGCCTATCCGACCTTCAACTACCACGTCACAGGCTATGGCGGCACACTAACCAAAGTACCGTTCAAAGACGACATGGAAGACCCAGAGGCCCTGCTGAAAGCCGCCTCGGAAACCGACGCCCGGCTTATCTACATCTCCAACCCCGACAACCCGATGGGCACCAACCATGAATATGGCGTCATCGACGACATGATCGCAGATCTCGCGCCCGAATGCCTCCTCGTCATTGACGAGGCTTACGTTGAGTTTGTCGAAGACGACAGCGTGCCCGAGATTGACACCACCAACCCCAATGTCGTGCGTTTTCGCACGTTTTCAAAAGGGTACGGGATGGCAGGCGCACGCGTCGGCTATGCTTTCGGGCACCGCGATATCATTCAGGCCTTCGAGAAAGTACGCAATCACTTCGGCCTGAACCGCGCCGCACAAGCCGGCGCGCTGGCCGCACTTCAGGATCAGAAGTACCTTCAAAGCATCGTCACAAAGGTTGTCGAGGCCCGGACTCGCATCGTAGAGATCGCCGAAGCCAACGGCCTCACGCCTATCCCGTCGGCGGCAAACTTCGTCGCCCTCGACTGTGGGAAAGATGCAGACTTCGCAAGGGCCGTGCTCGAAGAACTCGGGGCCCGAGGCATCTTTGTGCGCAAACCCTTCGCAGACCCCGGCGACCGCTGCATCCGCGTCACATGCGGTCGCCCGCAAGACCTCGATCTCTTCGAAATCGCCCTCCCAGAAGCACTGGAAGCGGCAAAATCCCGCTAAACCAAATCACTCGCGCGATTTTGTGGCGCTCGTTACTGGCTTCTTTAGCGTTTGCTGGTACTATTTTTGCCATGAGCGACGAACGCCAAGCATATCCTGACACGGTGCAGAACTATACGAACGCATTTCTCGCCTCCTTCGGCGTGATCGTCTTTTTGATTCTATTTGCGATCTGGGCGGTCTGGGGACTTATCGTGGCTGGCCTTCTAAGCGCGCTCGCTGACCGCCTGATAACCGCAGATTTCCGTAGTAGATCAGACGGTTAGGCAGCACCCGCCACGACACCCGCTGCAGCTTCAACCCCGCCCTTGGAGTGTTCGATCCCAACAGCCGTCAACCCGGCCTCGATCGTCGCCAGCGCCCCCAGCACCATTTGCGCATTCACATGGCCCATGTGCCCGACCCGAAAGAAATGATGCCACTCCGGCGCCTCCACAGGCGCCATTCCAAGCCCGATCCCAAGCGTCAGCCCGGCGCGCGTTTCAACCCAGTTGCGCAATTCGGTGCTTTTCGCCGACCCAACCCGAACCGACGTCACCGCGTGGCTTCGATTGGCGCGCTCTGCCACATTCAGCTCCATCGGTCCTGCCTCGCCCCAGCGCTCAAAGGCCGCCCAGACCGTGCTCGCCAAAACCGAGTGTCGGCGCAAAACGTTGTCCAATCCCTCTTCGGCAATCATATCAAGGGCGGCGCGCAGCCCATACAGATGGTGCGTCGGCGCTGTGCCACAGAAATATAGGTAAAATGCGTCCGGATCGACGCGCGGGCGCCAGTCCCAATAGGGCGTCACGCAATTGGCCACATCGCGCGCACGGTCCGCTTTATTGTTAAAAAATACGAAGCCCATGCCCGGCGGCGTCATCAGACCCTTCTGACAGCCCGCCACCATTACATCGACGCCCCATGCGTCCATCTC
>NZ_CALJXO010000108.1:0-3581 GCF_937988555.1 uncultured Boseongicola sp.
AGCGCTATGGGGTCTACGATCGCCGTCTGGGGCGTGGCTATTACAAAAACTAGTTTAGTCCGGTCGCATTGACGACAAAGCTCGGGATGATCAGAGACACTGCGCGATTCCAGCGCGTCACAGGCTGCTCTGCAATGAAAATCACGTCGTTTGGACGAAGTTGAAACCGCGTTGCGAGCAGCAGGTTGGCGGCGTTGGATGCGTCGAGATTATAGGCGGTAAGCCCCGCGAAATCACGTGGGTCACTGGCGCCTCGCAAAACATAGATATGTCGTGGGTTGCCCTGCCGCGTTTGAAAGCCACCCCCTTCGCCATAAAGAACATCTGCAAGCGATGCGGTTTGCTCAAACGGGAGTGAAACACGCGACTGATTGCCCACTTCTCCTGCGAGATAGACATAGTCCATATCCACTGCGCCCAGTTGCAGAGCGCGATCAAATCGGCCCTGCGCCTCTGCGATCTCTGTTTGGCGGAGCGAAATTTCCACCCGCAGCTGATTGACCGCCTGCACACGTGCAGACTGCCTGAAATTCGTCAGAAGAATTTGTTCCTGAAAGAACGCCTGAGCGCGTCCAAGATCATAGGTCGTGTCGACAAAGACGGCATCACTCGCTTGCAGACGAATGCTCTGGAGATCGGGATCGCCGCGATAGGCCTCAAATGGAATTTGATACAGGCCGCCGTCCCGATAGATGCGAATAGTCACAAACTCAGGCGCTTCCCCAGCAATGCCACCTGCCAGTTGCAATGCTTCATTCAGACGAAGCGGCGTGAGCGTGATCGGAAGAACGCTGGGCTGCTTAACGGCGCCGCCAATTGTGACGCGTTTCGAATTGAACTCTGACACTTCGAGGCTGAAGGCAGGCTCCATGCCGGCCTCAACCAGGCGGGTGAACAGCGTATCTTCCGCCTCGTCCAAAGCCATACCCGCGAGCATGACGCGCCCGACATTTGGTATGGCGATGGCGCCGTCGTCTTGGACAGTGAACCCCTGCCGTGACGTTTGCGCCGCAAGAATGCCCGTCAATTGCTCCACAGTTGATCCACCTGCGGGGGACGCAAAAAGCAAAACGTCACCAACCCCAATCCGATAAGGCGCCTCCGCGACGGGAGGAGGCGCTCGCAGAATGGCCGGGGATGGCCGCTCAATCTCATCGAAAACCGGGTTGGGCGGTTGAACAGCGCTGGGGCGTGTTAGTCCGGCAGTCGCGGAATTGCGAAACGCGGCGGGGATGGCCTTAGGTGTGTATAGGGCACGGTTCGCGACCATGACCGTTTCAGCCGTCATTTCCACAACCCGAACCTTGAGCCCAGCGTCGGTCGTCTCTTGTGTTACTTTTGGGCTAATATAGGCGACACCGCAGCCAGCGAGGCCAAGACAAAGAGCGGCGACAGCGAACGGTTTGAGTATCATGCTAATTCCCTGAACTTTGAGTGTCACTGGTGGACCCACCATTCCCGCCAGATGCCGCACCCAAAAGAAGGCCAATACCAAGCAATCCAATCGCCACGTCCCGGCCAGAAAGACCACCTGTACTCTCGGCACCGGGAACGGCTGCAAAATCACGATCCGCGCAAGAAAACACCGCTCCCGAATAAGTCCGCGAGCGTGTATAAAACTCTTTGTCTACGGTGCAGAAACGCGTGCAGTCAGGAAGCCTCTCTTTCAAGAATACATGCAGCTCAGTCCCAGCGATGGCGCACTGACGAGACCCCACAATTTCCAGGGAGCCATCCAAAATTTGCTCTTGCGCCTTCGCCGGGCCAATCAGCGCCCCCAAAACCGCCATCGCGGTAAGAAACTTTCCATAAGACATTCGGCTCTCCTGATCCCTTGCTGTCTCGGTTCGCTTTAATTTGAAATCACAACAACACTGCCATTCATCGCTACATTCGTCAGGCGAAGATAGCCGACATCTGATCCCAACCACTGTAGCGAGCTGGTTACCGCTCCGCCTTGTCCAATGGTATAGGTATTCACAAAAGATACACCCGCCCCACGACAATCTTCCGTCATTCGATAGCTTGATGGATTACTTTTACGAAGCGCCACATTGCATTGAAATGCCCGGGTTTTGATTTGGTTCTCACCGTCGAGATACTGGTGAACACGCAGTGCTTCACCAGAGCTTCTTGTGCGCACCCGAGACAGTGTGTCGGAAACATCTGCAGAGATGAGATCAAATCCAAGCCCAAATGTTGAGATAACCAAACCGCCTCGCGTCACCAACGCACTGCCATCACCGGCGCGCCAGGTTACATAGCCACGCGTTTCAGCGGTCTTAATAAACGTCCCCGAACGACCAAGCGCGATGAGCTCGGCGCGGATGCGTTCAAGGTTGTCCGGCAATAGGACGACTTCGTTGGTAACCTCAGGAGAGCTTTCGCGCCCCATTGCGACGCTGCCTTCAAGACGCGCCTGGGTACAGGCCGAGAAAAGGAGGGCTGCAAAAAGGAGAAGGGGCCGGACACTCATTATCTAAAGACCCTCCCCCATTCGTCGCCCAATTCTTTACTGTGCCAAGGCCTGACGGTCTCGTAGAGACGGTTGGGCACATTAAGCCTTGCCCCACCGTCCCTTAGGACTGGTCGGATTGTCGTGCGGAAAGAATTGCGGGCAGGCTCGCCAGTGATCCAGGTGATTGGGATCTCAATCGTGATCCCCTTGTCAAATGACCCCTCACCAAAGTCGTCGAAACTCACATCAGTGAGTGTCGCAAAGCCCCCAATGCGAATGCCATTTTCAAACTCTCTGTCTACGCTCAGCGTTGCGCCCCAATCGCCAGCGAGGTAGCGACCAACGTCAAGCTGCGTATGAAATCCGTTTCCAAGATCGTAGTAGGCTGAAACGTGGCCCGTCGTCGTTTCATAATCCTGGAAACCGAATTGCTGATCAAAATCGCGTTGCTTCACATAGTTCAGCTCGCCGCCAATACCAAGCCGGCTGTCGACTGGTTTCCAAAGCAATTCCGCTGATAGGCCTCCGTACATCTTTTCCAAATAGCCAAAGCTAAACCGGCTGTAGAGGTCGCGTCCCGGTCGCCCAAATCGTTCAAGCGCCAGGTATTCGAGTGCGGGATCGCCTTCCTGATTATAGAGGGCATTTTCAGAGCGAACTTTTGGCAAAACAGACGTCGATGCTCTGACGGAGTTGTTGAGCGAGCCCAATGCTTTTTTCCGGATCGACCCTGACACAAAGACCCCATTTCCAAAGGCCAGGCGTCCCTGCGCGCGCACTCCAACGTCCGCCCTGAGCGGCCCATCCGGATCAAAAAGCTCGGTATCAATGTAAGGCGTCAACGACCAATCAAAACGCGGACTGACGATCGCAGTCTCGCCCAAGTCTGCTGCATCCGAAATATCTGCGCGCACAAACGAAAGCCACGCCCCATCTGGCGCATGTTCAAGCTCCTCAACGTCTCGGCGGCGCATATCTATGGTGCTAAGGGCCATCCCATTTTCTATTGCAACGATGCGAAACGCTTCGATTTCTGCCGGCAGGACGCGCGACAAGACGCGCACGGTGCGCCCAATCGCCTGAGGCTGGGAGCGCCAGCGTGTGTTTCGTATTTGGACAGTCG
>NZ_CALJXO010000109.1:0-3777 GCF_937988555.1 uncultured Boseongicola sp.
CTGACGTTTCGTCGACAGCCAAGGCGCGCCAGAAATGGAGAATGCTTCAGAGGGATCTGATGAGTGTCCGCTCTGGGCTCCTTGCTGCCGTTAGCCGCATCGCAGCGATCCTGCCAAACGATCTCGCCCCGACCAACATGAACGGCCCAAACCGGACCTTCACCGCTCCATACAACGCTGCGGTGCAGCTTTCGCATTGCGGCCATTCGTGCATGGCGCAGCATTTTTGTCGGCTAAAACGTCGGTGTGCGGACAGAGCTGACATCAACCAAGCTCGGCTTGATGCGTCTGGTAATAGTTAGAAATCCGCAGTGCGGTCGCCGGAAGAAGCTCAGTGTACAACCCTTATGAACCTTGACCACTGACCCGTAAATTGAGACCAAAGTCCTGGCGAAAGCCATGCACACCTTTGGGGGTGATCCGCGTAACGCCCTCGCAGTGGTCTCGGCGAATCCAATCTCTTACAATGAAGTCCTTCATCAAAGCCGCGCCGACTGCTCCACCCAGATGTGGGGAGTTCTCTACCCAGTCCGGGCAAACGGTAATCAGCCGACGATGCCCATTCCGCAATTTTTCTGGATCAATACCAAAGCCTTCAAGCCAGCGTTCCCCGTCTTTGCTCAGATCAGCCCCATTTGAATCGAGGCTGACGTGGCCCTTTTTGATAAGATCCCCCGCAATGCCGCATCCTAGTTTTCCGGCGACGTGATCCATACATTTTCGCGCGTGAACATGGACGTGATCCCATTTGGGCAGCTCAGGTGATGAACCTTGCGTAATTCGTGCCAAGCTCTCCATGTTTCGGAGTATCTCAGCCACGGCCTCATTTCTTAATTTGAAATACTTTTGCCGCCCTTCCTTTACGAATGTCACGAGCCCTCCCTGAACCAGCTTCGCCAAATGCTCACTGGCAGTACTGTTTGAGACATTCGCAATGATTGCCAACTCACCTGCGCTGATCTGATCGTCCGCTTGCAAGGCGAACAAGATGTTGGCTCGGGCGGAGTCCCCGATAAGTCCAGCAATCTCCGCGATATATCGGTTTCCAATCATATTTCGGTCATAGCCGAAATATATTGCGACTTCAATCGCTACATTGATCTGCGAACAAACGAGGAGACAACTATGTGGTTCGACGATATCGACATCAAAACAGACCACTGCAGGCGTAGTGAAACTTCAGAGCGCACCAGCCAGACACGACCCGAAATCATGCGTGTCCAACGCATTGCGAAACTTAACGAGCGTGAGAACATCGCCGAAATCGCGATCAGAGCTACAACGCAAAAGAAATCAACGAGATTTTCCAATAAACTGCTTGAGAAGCTGACTTTCGGACGGGTGCTGCGACAGATAGGATGAGGTCGCGCTGTGGCATTGAGAACGAATTGCACTGGTAGGTATGGGCTCCTTGCTGCCGTTAGCCGCATCGCAGCGGTCCTGCCAAGCGATCTCGCCCGGACCAACATGAACGGCCCATTGCGGTCACTCGCCGTGACCTCGCCATGCTGCGGTGCGGCCCGCCAAAGCTGCCGTTGGTGCATCGCACAGCATTCAAGCTACTTCGGATGAATGTAACGCTGTTCGGGTATACGCTGATCGAAGCAGCAAAGATAAACAATGTCGATCCGCAAGCCTGGATGCCCGAGGTGCTCGATCCCATCGCAGATCACAAGATCACCCGACTGGACGAACTGGTGCTCTGGCGCTATGCACAGCTTTGAACGCAACAGACATATGCTGAACTGGGCCTGAGCGCCCTCCGCGGACGATGGTGACTCATGAGCAACAAGCCTAAACCAGAAACGCTCGAATTCCACGATTTGGATCTGCCATCTTGGGTGGGTGACGAGTCCGCAGATCGTACAACCCCGTACACCGAGGAACAACTTGATCTCCTTGTCGACGGTACACTGGACGGTATTCGAGATACGGCTTCGTGGCAGAACCTCGTTGGCCAAGAAGGAGAGGATGAGGCCCGCCGCATATTGCGATCGTGCTTAATCATGAAAGACGAAAACGCCAGAAAGCTCTCCAGGCACTAAGCCCAGACCTACCACGATGCGTATGAGCGCACTTCACACGTGCAGAGCTTGAAGATCGAAGGATCGGCCCCAACCGGACTTTCGCCTTTTGCAAGCGTGTGCCGTTCATTGGATCGCCTGGCCTCTTTGTATTTCTCGAGCTTGATGTTTGGACAGGTAGTGGCGGTTTCGTTTAGGTTAGCTCCATAGGGGTCAAGGGGAGCGATGAAGTCATGCAAGCAGACGCGGAAATCCGAGAGGCGCAGGAACGCGCCATGTTGGTCTTTCAACGGCGGCCTGAGATGGCGATGGATACCGTCGCAGCCGTTGCAACCGTCGACTCCGGACTTACATGCACCTTCGTCCAAGGCGAGCATTCAGCCGTCATGGACATGCCCGCGACGGTCGGTGGCAGCGATGACGGGCCGACGCCTGGATTCTTCGCGCGTGCAGCGATCTCAGGCTGTGTCGCTATCGGCATAAAGATGACCGCCGTACGTCTAGGCATTGATTTGCGCTCCGTCAAAGTCGGCCTCGAAATGGACTTCGACAACTCGGCAATCTTCGGAATGGGAGACGCATCTGCCGCGCCCCTCATAACCAGACTTGACGTTGCATTGGAAAGCGATTCCGGGGAAGAGGTGCTGGAGAAGCTGGTTGAAACGGCACTGAAGGCCGATCCGTATTACTTGGCATTGCGTGATCCGCAGCATGTCGAAATCAAGATACGGGTGGTTTAAGACATGGACGCCAAGCTGCAGCTGCGGGTGCAAAGGTACGGTTGGGATGCGGCGGCGCCCTACTATGAGGCCGGGTGGCAGGAGGCCCTTCTCGATGCGCAGCGGACCTTAGTCCGGATGTCCGACTTCGATAGCGGCCAGCGGGTGATTGAAACTGCCTGCGGTTCTGGCCTCGTGACCAGCATGATTAGCGACGCGGTGGGGCTCGAAGGCGAAGTCGTCGCAACCGATCTGTCGCAAGAGATGGTCAACATCACAGATGCGCTGAACTTGGAAAACGTCAGAACTGCCCGGATGGGAGCGGAGGCGCTCGATGTTGAGGACGCCAACTTCGATCGCGCGGTTTGCGCGCTCGGGTTGATGTACAGCCCCGATCCTTCTCGTGCCGTATCCGAGATGTATCGGGCCCTACGACCGGGTGGCAGGGCGACGGCGACCGTTTGGGGAGAGCGCCGCAATTGTGGCTGGGCAGAGGTCTTCCCGATTGTGGACCGGCGGGTGAAATCGGAAGTCTGCCCGATGTTCTTTGCTACAGGCGCGCCGGGAGCGCTGAGGCGCGACTTCGAGCAAGCGGGTTTCGCTGACATTACAGAACATCGGCAGTCAAAGGTTCTTGAGTTCGGCTCCGCACAAGAGCTTCTCGACGCCGTTTTGCTGGGCGGACCCGTTGCGCTAGCTGTAAAACGCTTCGACGATGAAACCTTGCAGCAGGCCGGCGAGGAATTTCTGGATTCCGTGGCCGAATTCCTCAGTCAGGGCGTATATCGTATCCCTGGTGAGTTCGTGACGATATCCGCGCAACGGATGAGCGTTTAGTTTGTCGACCGGGTGAAACCGCACTCCGGCCGCTCTGGGCTCGGTGCCGTTAGCCTCATCGCAGCGATCCTGCCAAACGATCTCGCCCCGACCAACATGAACGGCCCTAACCGGACTTTGGCCGCTCCATACAACGCTGCGGTGCAGCTTTCGCATTGCGGCCATTCGTGCATGGCGCAGCATTTTTGTCGGCTAAA
>NZ_CALJXO010000110.1:0-14706 GCF_937988555.1 uncultured Boseongicola sp.
CGAGCCACCTGATTCCGAGAACGGGATCACGAATTCTACTGTCTTGCCGGACAGATCAACGCCGCCATGGCCGCCAGCTATAGCCGCCGTTGAGAAAGCAAGCGCCACCGTTGTTGCAAGCAAAGCCTGCGCCGAATGACGCAGTTTGGTAAAGTCAGTCATTTATTCCTCCCAGAGGCGCGTTTCTTTACCGTTTTGGCACACGCGCTATTAAGCAACGCGGGTCATTCAACCCGCTTGATAACAGTGTGTTGTCCTGCGAACCTTGCGTCAAGCTTGCAGACAAGGGCGAAGACAAGGGCGAAGACAAGAAAATGCGCATAGTTTTAATCGAAGATAACGCGAGTCTTGCGCAAGGGATCAGCTATAGATTGCAGGATGCAGGCCACGCCGTCGATATGCTGGACGATGGCAGGCACGCCAGCGACTATCTTCGCACCGATGAAGCAGACCTGGTGATCCTAGACATCAACCTGCCGGGGCGGGATGGCATAACAATCCTCAAAGAAATGCGCCAACGCGGTGACGAAAGGCCTGTGCTGTTACTCACCGCCCGTTCGGATACGATAGACCGCGTGAAGGGTTTGGATGCAGGGGCGGACGACTACCTTGTTAAGCCTTTTGAAATGGTCGAACTTGAGGCCCGCATCAGAGCAATGTCCCGCAGAAAGCCGCAGCCATTTCGCAAGACCGTTTCGCTTGGGCTTTTGGTGCTTGATCTGGATGCCCGCGAAGCCGAGGTCGGTGGCAGGCCGGAAACTATCCCACGACGCGAAATCAGCATCCTAGAAGCATTGATGCAAGCCGGGGGCCGCACCGTTCCGAAGCTGCAACTGCTGGAGCACACCTACGGCACCGGAAGCGACATCGAGGAAGTCGCGCTCGAAGCACATATCTCGCGTCTTCGCAAAAGGCTTAAGCCCCACGGTATCTCGATCAAAGTGAAACGCGGGCTCGGCTATACGATCCAACTGAATGCACCGATATGACATCTGCTTCGCTGCGCCTGCGACTGACGCTGATCATCCTTATCCCAATTCTGGCTATTGGCGTGGCGGTGTCGATCTGGCAGGTCAGCAATGCCCGCGCCACAGCCGCCGATCTGTTTGATCGAAGCTTGCTTTCCGCAGCTCTTGCTATCTCGGGGGATGTGGCGCGCACGAACGGCAACGCAATCTCGCTTGAAACCTCAGATATCCTTGCCGACACATCCGGCGGACCTGTGTTCTATCACGTATTTGCGCCTGACGGCATCTACGTCCTCGGCTATGCGACCCCCCCCGTCCCGCGCGATGTAAACCAAGGACGCGATGACGAGATCACCTACTATGACGGGCGATACCACAGCCGCGACGTGCGCGTGCTTCGGTACCGGTCGGTCATTACAGTCGATGGGATCAGCGGTGCGTTTACCTTTACGGTCTGGCAGGATGTGGCGGTGCGCAGTGCCTTCGTGCGCGATCTTGTTTTGCGGACATTTACCGTCATCGCCATTCTGATCGGTTCGGTGGCATTGGTTGTGTGGTTCGGTGTCAGTCATGGCCTGAGGCCGCTTCTCGATCTGGAAGACGCTATCTCGCGACGCAGCTCTGACGATCTAAGCCCGATCCGCCGGGCCGTTCCCCCTGAAATTCGCGGGCTGGTGACGCATCTCAACACGCTGTTTGGACAGGTGGAACGCGCGATGGATGCGCAGACGACGCTTATCTCAAACGCCGCGCACCAATTGCGCAATCCCATCGCTGGTGTGCTTGCAATGGCCGAAGCCGTGCATTCCGCACCAACTTCGCAAGCCGCAAAAGAGCGATCCGCCGGACTGCTCTCTGCCGCGCGTCGCGCCAGCGATTTGGCGAACAAACTTTTGACCTTGGAACGCGTCCGCGCAGCCCCTGTCGAGGCATTTAACACCCCGGTCGAGGTCGGAACAGTGATTCGCGAGGTGATCGAGACTGTGAAAAGCGACGCCGAAAAGCGCAATGTACAGGTAACGGCTGACTTGCAGAACAATCCTATCGTGGTGATTGCAGATGGGCTGATGCTGCGCGAGGCAATCACAAACTTGGTGGACAATTCGTTGCAACACGGCGGACCGAACTTGGGTCATGTGCGCTTAAGTCTGGCACAAGAGAACGGCGTCGCGATCATTACTGTCGAAGACGATGGGAACGGCTTGCGCGCGGAAGACGTCGAGATCGTTCTGGCAAGATTCGGCCAAGCAAGCCCCGGCGAAGGCTCGGGGCTTGGCTTATCGATTGCAGAAGCGGTCGCAGAACGCCACTGTGGCACGCTGGAACTTCAGACCGAGCGTCAAGGCCTTTTGGTCCGTCTCAGCCTGCCCATGGTCGCAAAAAACGCCGCAAAACCGAGTATCGCACCAGGCAGAAATCAGCGCCCAATCGCGTAGGCCTGCATCAGCCGGGGCGTGGCGGCCGCCTTGAGCATTCCATCTGGTGCGCGCGATGCGGCCGTCAGCCGCCCGATCGCCCAAGGCTCTGACACTTCAAGTCTGTGCCCGCGCGCCCTCAAGGCTTCAAGGGTGGCGGCCGGGAAGTGCGGCTCGGCCATGAGATGACCGGGCCTTATGCCACGGGGGTAGAAACTCGCTTGCAAATGACCGGTATGAAACAGCGGACCGTCGATTGCCTCCTGCAAATTCATCCCGTGATGGATCAGCCGTAAAAGGAATGTCAGCTGCCATTGGTCTTGTTGATCGCCACCAGGTGTGCCGAAGGCGATCCGCGTACCATCGGGGCGGCGCGCCATCGACGGCGAAAGTGTCGTGCGCGGTCTGCGCCCCGGCGCCAGTGAGGTTGGCAAACCTTCGTCCAGCCAGAACATTTGAGCGCGCGTGTTAAGCGGAACGCCAAGCCCCGGAATAACCGGGTTCGATTTCAACCAGCCACCCGATGGCGTTGCAGATACCGCATTGCCCCATTGATCGACCACGTCGATATGAACCGTGTCACCGCGCTTTTCGGTCAGATGAGCCATCGTCGGCTCGCCTACACCGATCCCTTTGTCGTCAACCGCCTTACGCGCCGCACGTTTGAGGAACGCCTGTGCAAGAGCTTCATGCCCTGCAATCTCGCCGGGCCGTTGCACAAGCGAGGCCGTATCCGCAATTTGGCCACGCCGCGCCTGCCCATAGGCCGCAGACAAAAGGGTTTCGGTCGGCACATCCGACATCAAAGGATCACCGTAATAAGCTTCGCGGTCCGCAAACCCAAGCTTCAGTGCCTCAGTGATCAAATGGACAAAGTCATCCCCTACAGGATCCAACTCCGCCAGACCATCTCCAGACAGCATCTGTAAACACTGAAGCAAAACCGGGCCTTGTGTCCACGTCCCGCACTTAAAGACGTCCCAGCCGGCATGCTCAACCGATACAGCGGGCTCGTAAGAGGCCCGCCAGCCCGCCATATCCTGGCCTGTCATCACGCCCTTTCGCCGCTCTCCTGTGGCATCCATCACGCAAGCATCACGCAAATAGGTGTCGATAGCCTCGGCAACAAAACCCTGATGAAACGCCTTTCGCGCCGCCTCAATCTGCGCCTCACGCCCGGAAACCGCCTCGGCCTCAGACACCAGACGGTCCCAGAAATCCGCCAGCATCGGATTGGCGAACAACGCGCCCGGTTCTGGCACCGCGCCACCCGGCAACCAAACAGGCGCAGATGTCGGCCATTCATCGCGAAACACATGCGCCATATCTGCAATTGTGGCGGCGACCCGCGGCAAGATCGGATGCCCATGACGCGCATAGTAAATCGCCGGAGCCATAACCTCGCGCAATGGCAACCGCCCGTGATCGCGCAGCATCAACATAAAAGCGTCAAACTGCCCCGGCACCACAGTCGCGAGTAATCCAGAGCCCGGAATTAGGTCCAGCCCCTCGCTCCGGTAGTGGTCAATGGTTGCCCCAGCCGGCGCGGTTCCCTGACCGCATACAACAGTTGGTTGATCATCACCGACAGGCCAGATCATCGCAGGCATGTCGCCAAGGGGGCCGTTCAAATGCGGCTCGACAACATTCAAAACGAACCCCGCAGCCGCTGCCGCATCTGCGGCCGAACCACCAGCTTCAAGCATTTTCATGCCCGTCGCCGAAGCAAGCCAATGGGTTGTCGTGACCATGCCGAATGTGCCGGCCAACTCTGGTCTCGTCGTAAAGGTCATTGCTCGTGCTCCTTTGGCTTTTCATCGGACCTAGCCCGCTCGGTCACCCGGAACAACCTGGCCGCGATCGGCGCGCCTGTTATGACAATAACAATGCGGGCCAAATGATGCGCAATGACAAAGCCCAGATCAGCCCCGGCCACGATCGCAAGCACAGTCATTTCTGCCTGCCCACCGGGCGCAAACGCCAGGAAGCTCTCTACGGGCGGGGCAAGACCAAGAAGGTAAGCAACTTCGGCAAAACCGGCGGCAAGGGCGGCTAGCATCAAGACAAATAAAAGGCCCGCCAGAACATCGCGGCGCAACTCTAAGAGCGTCACGCCAACATAGCCTACACCTATTCCGGTCCCGATCAGGAATTGCGCGGTAAGGATCGCTTCGGAGGGCGGTCGTGCGTGGATAAACCCGGTGAGCGACAGGAAGGCAGTGACAATCATTGGTCCCAAAATGGAGGCCCCGAAAAGCCCGATCCGCTCGCCTCCCTTCCACCCAACAAGGGCCGCCGCCGCCATCAGGGCCAACTCCTGCGCCGGGATCGTTGAGGCAGATACGCCAATCGGAATGTCGAGCGACACGCCAAACCCTTGCGTGAGAATAATCGGAGCAACCGCGACAATGATCAGCACGCGGGTGGCATGGATCAGTGACAAGGCCCGTCCATCGCCGCCCGCTTCCTTGCCAAAAATAACCATGTCCTGCAATCCGCCGGGCATGGCCGCATACCAACTTGTCACCCAGTCAAATTTATAGACGTGCCGAAAGAACGGCACACCGATCAGGCCGATGATAGCTATGTAAACGGGGATTAAAGAAACCGACGCCGCAATCTGCGGTAGACGGCCAATCAACTCCGGCGTGATCGAGGCCCCCACCGCAACACCAAGAATTGTGCGCGCCGCAACCGAGACTTGCCCAAAGCCCCGCAACGGCAAGCCTGCAAGGGCTGCAAACAGGCAGGCGAGCATCGGCCCAAAAAGAAAAGGAAGCGGCAAGCCAGTCGACCAAAATGCTACCGTCCCGGCAACGGCCAGGGTGAGGGTCAATGCGCGTTGGCGCGTGGGATGATCGCGGAACACTTCCATTTTCAAACTCTATCGGACTTATTGCATCAGCTTGTATCCAAGTGTATGCAATCTTGGAACCCCTAGCGAGTCCCCCTATGCCGATTGCAAAATCCAGCGATACCAGCCAAGGTCAGGACACCTACACGCGGCTATTGACCGACATTCGACTTGGCATCTTGCGCCCCGGCGACAGGCTGACTGAAACCGACCTGGCCGCCCGTATTGGGATCAGTCGCACGCCTGTGCGCGAGGCGATCCGAGCGCTTGAGACGGATGGCCTCGTCACACACACACCCCGCGTCGGAGCGACTGTCAGAACGCTGGATTCAGCCGAAATCACCGAGCTTTATGAAATGCGTGGTGTGCTTGAGGGCACCGCCGCACGCTTTGCCGCACGCGCCGCTTACAAAAGTGAAACAGCAGAACTTGAGGCTATCAACTCCGAAATGCGCGGCGCCACTAGTGACGTCGAGCGTCTCTTTTTGCTAAACGCCCGGTTCCACGCGGTACTTCTGAACGCAGCCCGCAACCGGTTTCTGGTCAGCGCGATCAAGGCAATCCAGAAAACACTTCTGATCCTTGGGCCGTCAACGATGGAAGAATCTATGCGTGTCGAAAACGCCCTGGCCGAACATCAGGCGATCATCGACGCGCTGACCGAACATAACGAAGACAAAGCGGAAACCACCATGCGCATCCACATCGAAGCCGCCCATCGCGCCCGCCTCAAACAACTGCGAGGCTAAAAAATATGCGCGATCTGAGCAAAACGATCTGGGACGTGATCGTGGTGGGGGGCGGAAACGCAGGGCTTTGTGCCGCAATCGAGGCCGCAGAAACAGGCGCACGCGTGCTGATCCTGGACAGCGCACCCAAAGCCTACCGCGGCGGTAATTCACGTCACACACGCAATTTTCGCTGCATGCATCGAGGACCACTTTCGGTTCTGACCGGGGCTTATGAGAAAGACGAATACTTCGACGACCTTATCCGTGTGACCAAAGGCAAGACCGACGAAACACTCGCGCGCATGACGATCGCCGCGTCAGAAGAATGCCTGCCTTGGATGGAAGCCCACGGCGTAGCATTCCAGAAATCTCTGTCCGGCACCCTATCGCTTAGCCGCACCAACGCTTTCTTTCTTGGCGGCGGCAAGGCGCTTGTGAACGCCTACTACAACACCGCCGAAGACCTTGGCGTCACCACCCGATACGAGGCCGAGGTCACGCATATCGTCGTCGAAGACGGCGCCTTTACCGGTTTGGACGCAATTATCGACGGCACGCCGTCCCGCATCGAGGGCCGCGCCGTCGTAATTGCTTCTGGCGGGTTTCAGGCTGATCTTGACTGGCTGGCGGATGCATGGGGGCCGTCTGCGCGCAACTTCCTGATCCGCGGCACACCCTACAATCGCGGTGTTGTCCTGCGCGATATGCTGGATCAGGGCGCCGAAAGCGTGGGCGATCCGACGCAATGCCATGCGGTCGCAATCGACGGGCGCTCGCCCAAATTTGACGGCGGCATCGTCACGCGACTGGACTGCGTGCCGTTCTCGATCGTTGTGAACAAAGACGGTGATCGCTTTTATGACGAGGGCGAAGACGTTTGGCCCAAGCGCTACGCTATCTGGGGTCGCCTTGTCGCGGGGCAACCCGAACAGGTTGCCTTCTCTGTCATCGACGCCAAAAGCATCGACAAATTCATGCCCTCGGTCTATCCGCCCGAAACTGCAAATACGATTGACGGGCTTGCCCAAAAGCTTGGCATCTCCGGCACCAAACTGCGCGAAACGGTGGATGCTTTCAACGCGGCCTGCCGCCCCGGTAACTTCATGCCGACAGAACTCGACGGCCTTGCAACCGACGGCCTCACCCCGCCGAAAACCAACTGGGCACGTCCAATAACAGACCCCCCATTTTACGGCTATTCGCTGCGCCCGGGTGTCACCTTCACCTATCTTGGTCTGAAAGTAGACGAGACGGCCCGCGTTTCCGGCACGGGAGGACCGCTTGCCAATGTCTGGGCCGCCGGGGAAATCATGGCCGGATCGATCCTTGGCGAAGGCTATCTCGCGGGCTTCGGCATGACCATTGGAACCGTCTTCGGACGCATTGCAGGGCAGGAGGCCGCCGCGCATGTCGCTTGATATCCCACAGATCCAAGACGCCACCAGTGAAGCCCGCCGGCAGATCGAGATTTGCAACGCCTGCCGCTATTGCGAAGGGTATTGTTCGGTCTTTCCAGCCATCACACGCGAGCGTGCCTTTGGGGACGGCGACATTACGCAACTGGCCAACCTCTGCCACAACTGCCGGGGCTGCTACTACGCCTGCCAATACACCGAACCGCATGAATTTGCGCTAAACTTGCCCGCCGCATTGGCGGAAGTGCGTGTCGAAAGTTGGACGCGTTTTGCCTGGCCTGGGCGATTTGCGCGTGTTTTCCAGCAAAATGGCGTGGCTCTTGCCCTTGCCTTGGCCCTCAGTATTGCGACTCTCTTTTGGGCCCTAACGGCGCTTCGACCAGAAAGCGGCCAGGGATTTTACGCCTTCCTGTCGCATGCCGCGATGGTTGCTATCTTTGTGCCCGCGTTTGTCTTCCCGATTGCTGTCATTGCTATCGGCTTAAAGCGCTACTGGCGCGAGGCAGGTGGCACAGCGATCACGATGGCGCATCTGAAGTCTGCCTTCGGCGACGCCGCGCGTATGAAGAACCTCTCCGGCGGGGCGGCCGACGGCTGCAACTTTGAAAAGACAGACCGCTACTCCCACGCGCGCCGCCACGCCCACCACGCGGTGATGTATGGGTTCTTGCTGTGCCTCGCCTCAACCTCAAGCGGCACGGTCCTTCACTATGTGTTCGATATGCCCGCGCCATACGGACTTTTCAGCCTGCCAAAGCTGCTTGGGATCCCCGGCGGTTTCCTTTTGACAATCGGAGCCGCATCCCTTGCATGGCTCAAAATCAAGGCCGATCCTTCTCTCGGCGCACCATCCGTATGGGGCGGGGAAATGGCCTTCGTTTTCCTTCTCGGCGCAACCGGGGCCACGGGTCTCGCGCTTTACGCCGCAACAGGAACTGCTCTGGTCAGCCCGCTGCTGGCGCTGCACCTTGGAACCGTGCTGGCGTTCTTTCTGACGACGCCCTACTCGAAAATGGTGCATGGCTTTTATCGCCTTGCCGCCCTCGTGCGCGATGCGCAACTGAGGGGCTGAACCGGCGCTCAAGTCTCGTCGGCACTTCGCGAGCTGACCCCGAGCGCTTGCAGGTACGCTTGGGAAAACCAACGATGATCAGGCGCACTGTCCGCCGGTAAAGCAACGCCAGAGCCGGACAAGACACGCTGCCAGTCTGCCGTCGCAGCCGCCATTCCATTCGGCAGACCAAGATCGGTCAGCATCTTTGCGACTTCATCCATCTCCGCTGCCCGGCGCTTGCCGTGAACAAGCGTTCGCTCAAAATTATAAGCCGCGCGCTCAGGCACATCGATCCAGGGATGCCCAGACTTCAGCGACGGAAACACCTCGTCCTCGACACCGGCAGCGGTTGCCGCAAGCACGCATTCGGCCGTCAAAGCCTCCATGCCCTTAACCATAATCGAACGCACCATCTTGATCGACGAGGCCCGCCCGACCTGATCACCCATCACCCGGACATGCATCGGCAACCCTTGCAAAATCGGTGCCAATTCTGCGGCGTCTGGCCCCGAAATCAAACAGGGCACCAAATTGCGCTTGGGGTAAACCGGCGCCATCACGGCGACATCCAGATAGCGTCCGCCTTGCGCCCGCACGATCCCATTTGCGCGCAGCTTTGATTGTGGCGCGCAACTGTTGAGATCGCACCAGACCGCGCCGTCTTCCATAAACGCCGCGTAACCATCCGCTGCCGCCACAGCTTGGTCGGCCGTCACCGTGCAGAATATCAGGTCCGCACCGTCCAGCGCTTCTGTCGCGGTCCCGCACAACCTGACCCCCAACTCCGTGGCGCGAGATCGGATCTCCCCAGCGGTCTTGGGATCATCCGATTTGATGTCATAAGTGCGGATCGCCTCCACCATCGCGCCGCCCCACCCGGAAATGAAAGCCCCCGCAGCCTCGCCCAACCCAATAAAAGCTATCCGCATTGCCAACCCTGCCTATTTATTTCCACGTCATACATGTGCTGCGATGAACGCCGCCGCTCGCGCATGCGCAAGCTTAGCCGCCTCTTCCAGGTAGGCCGCCGGGCGGTGCTCATTGGCAAAGGCGTGATCTGCGCCCGCATATGTGTGGACCTCCATATCGGGGAAAAAAGTTCGGGCGGCGTTGAGCATCTCAGGTGGAACATGGGCGTCTTCGCTTCCCCAATGCCCCTGCACCGGTGCCTTCAATGGCGCAATCTGATAGGCATCAAGTCGCGTGCCGTAAAACGACACCGCACAGGCAATATCCAGAACCTGCGCCGCACGGATCGCAAGGCCGCCGCCCCAGCAATAGCCAATTATGGCAACGCGTCCGCTCGATTTCAACGCCTCAACAGCTGCATCAACGTCGATCATTGTCTGATCAAGACTTGAGGATAACATCAGGCTACGCCCACGGGGCGCCTCGTCAAAAGGGATGACCGCCCCTTTTTGGTGTCGGTCAAACAGCGCCGGAATGGCGACGTCATAGCCAAGCGCCGCATAACGATCGGCGACATCCTTTAGCTGGTCCGTCACACCGAAAATCTCTTGCAGGATCACGATCCCACCCTTGCGCGCGCTCTTCGCATCCACCATCCAGCACTCAAGCCGATGGCCATCCGCTGCCGTCAATTCGATCATCATGTGTATTTCTCCCAATGCAGTCGCGCGCCAGATGCACACTCGGCAGGCCACAGATCACGTCTCATTCAACGGCCTGCGTGCCCTTCACCGCTTTATCCGTCGGGAGTACCACGCCGTCCATCAAATTGCGCGCTGTTCGAAGCACTTCAGCCCGCACAATCGAGCCACCTTCAACGTGAAAAACCGCAGTCATCTCGCCCGTCAAATACTCGACAGAAAGCGCCTTTGCGGCTCCCTTCGGGATGACCGCCAGATCACGCCTAACCGCCCCCGGCGTCAGACAAGCCGTTGCAACACTGACCCCGCCCAGAATACCAATCGTCTTGTGGCAACGATGTGGAATAGACGTCCGCGTCGAGATTGCGCCGCCCCAATCGGTTTCCTTTGCCGCGCCGACTGGCATCCAACGAAAGGCCAGCGGCAATTTCTGCAGGTTCTGCGGGAGATCAGCCAGACAATCTAGCCGACGCGGCGCTGTTCATGATCAAATGCAAATGAAACCGCATCATCGAAATCAAGCTCGATCGTTTCTCCGACCCGTGTCCCATCCTGACCAAAAATACGCACCGTCAGCGGCTCTTTTTGATCCGTCGAAACCAAGAGATTCGTGTCCCCGCCCAAGCGTTCGACATGGATAACTGTCCCCTTGATGCGGCCCCCCGCCATGGGTCGCAAATGTTCGGGGCGGATGCCAAGCACTCCATTTTCGGGAATTGAAAGCGGAGCTTTTTTCAGAAAGTTCATCGCCGGTGATCCCAAAAAACCTGCAACAAACTGGTTCGCTGGATTGTTGTAAAGTTCCATCGGAGACCCCACCTGCTCGACCCGACCATCCCGCAGAACGACAATCTTGTCAGCAAGCGTCATCGCCTCGGTCTGATCGTGTGTCACATAGATCATCGTGGCACGAAGTGTGCGTTGCAGCTCGGCGATCTCAATGCGTGTGTTCATCCGCAACGCGGCATCCAGGTTCGAAAGTGGCTCGTCAAATAGGAATAATTTGGGTTCCCGCACAATCGCGCGCCCGATGGCCACACGTTGGCGTTGCCCACCTGAAAGGTCAGAAGGGCGGCGGTCGACGTAAGCGCCAAGATCAAGCATCTCGATGGCTTTATTGACCCTTTCTTCAATCACAGGTTTCGGTTGTTTCTCTTGCTTCAAACCAAGGGACATGTTGTCGCGCACGCTAAGGTGCGGATAAAGCGCGTAAGATTGGAAGACCATTGCGATACCGCGCTTGGCCGGCGGAACACTGTTGACCACGCTGCCGCAAATTTCGACAGTCCCGCTGCTTGCGTCTTCAAGTCCCGCTATCACGCGCAGCAACGTTGACTTGCCACAGCCCGATGGGCCGACGAAAACCACGAACTCGCCGTCCTCCACAGTCAGGTTTATATCCTTCAGAACCTCTACCGAGCCAAAGGATTTGCAGACATCTGTGAGGGCCAGCGCGGTCATTGGGAAACTCCTAAGTCTACGGGTCGACCCGTGCGAATGCTCTCATCCGCTGCCAGACAAATGGCGAGGGATTGCACTGCATCGCTCATGTGCCGTGTCAGGTCGATGTTTTCTTTGATTGCCTTGATCATGAACGCTTGCTCCGCATCGCAAAGCGCTTGGTGACCCGGTTCATCGGGCATTTCGATCAGGTGGTCTCCGGTTGGGCGATGGACAAGCAACCCGCCAACCTTCGTATGGCCGTCGACGTCGTCCGACGCGCCTTTGTTGCCGTCGGTGATGGACACGGACCCATTGGGCGACACGACATCCTTTACGAAAAAGGCGGTCTCGGACATCATCGGTCCCCAGCCTGCCTCGTACCATCCGACCGAACCGTCTTCGAACCAGACCTGCAGCTGGCCATAGTTATACATATCCGGCGCAATCTCATCTGAAAGACGCAGGCCCATGCCGCTGACGCGAACCGGTTTGGCGTCAGTAATCTGGCACATCACGTCGACGTAATGCACGCCGCAATCGACAAGCGGGCTGGTGGTTTGCATCAACGCCTTATGCGTTTCCCAAGTCGGGCCGTCCGACTGCTGATTAAGGTTCATGCGAAACACATACGGCCCCCCCAGATCGCGAGCCTCACTGATAAGTCGCTGCCAACTTGGGTGATGGCGCAGGATATAGCCGACGGCCAATTTGCGGTTCAGCCGCTGCGCTGTCGCAACGACATGCTCGGCGTCCGCAACGGTTGTCGCCAGTGGTTTTTCGATAAAAACGTCAGCACCCGCTTCCATGGCGGCAATCGCATAATCGGCGTGGCTGTCGGAATATGTTGCGATACAAACAAGATCAGCGTTCTGCGCCAGACCGTCTTCAAAGCGCGCAAAACGTGGATAGTCCGCAAGTTCTTCCGGCAAATCAACATCCGACCGGTTCACCAACCCAACGATCTCGGCCTCGGGGTGATAATGGTGGGCAAGCGCATGGCTGCGCCCCATATTTCCCAAACCTGCAATGACAACTCTCATTTGACTGCTCCCGATGTGATGCCACGGATCAACTGGCGTGAGAAGACAACGTAGAGCGCCATCACCGGCAGAATTGCCAAGGATAAGGCCGACAATACTGCATTCCAGTCCGTCACGAATTGACCGATGAACACCTGACTTCCAAGCGTCAGAGTTTTCACCTCTTCAGCGGGTGCAAGAATAAGCGGGAACCACAAATCGTTCCAAATCGGAATCATATTGAACACCGCCACTGTCGCCATGGCAGGACGCACCAGCGGCAAAACAAGGCGGAAGAATATCCGGTATTCAGACAGCCCGTCGATGCGACCAGCGTTTTTCAGGTCGTCGCTAACTTGCCGCATAAATTCGGAAAGGATGAACACCGCCAGCGGCAGCCCTTGTGCCGTATAGACCAGGATCAGCGCCCAAAGCGTGTTCACAAGACCGGTCTGTACCATCATCTCCAGAATTGCGACGGTACCGATGCGGATTGGAATCATGATCCCCAAGGCCAGATACAGCCCCATGATCAGATTGCCCTTAAAGCGATACTCTGCCAACGCAAAGGCGGCCATGGATCCGAAAAGCAGAATGAAAAAAAGCGAGCCGACCGTGACAATCATCGAGTTCTGAAAGTAGAGGAAAAAATCTCCCTGCTTTAGCACCGTTTCATACCCAATAAGTGAGAAACTATCGGCATTCGGCAGCGCTAAGGGCTCGCGGAAGATCGCTTTTCGAGTCTTGAAGCTGTTAATAACAATCACAAAGACCGGAAACATTGCGATCAGCGTGTAGAGAATCAACGCGCCATGGGCGGCGAATGTGTTGAGGCGATTTTGGCGTGCAATGCTCATGTCAATCTCCTCAGAACTGATAGCGGCGCATGCGTGACTGGATACCGAAAAGGTATATGCACACGCCGATGAGAATGATGGCAAACATGGCGGACGCAATGGTCGACCCCATGTGCGGATCGCCAAGTTGCAGTTGGAACCCGAAGAACGTCCGGTACATGAAAGTACCCAAGATATCGGTCGAGAAATCCGGACCGGCCAACGCGCCTTGGGCCGCATAGATCAGATCAAATGCGTTGAAATTGGCCACAAATGTCAGGATCGAGATAATCCCGATCGACGGTAGGATCAGCGGCAGTTTGATCTTCCAGAAAGCGGAAAGACCCGTGATGCCGTCGACCTCGGCGGCCTCAAGAATTTCGTCCGGGATGGACAACAAGGCGGCATAGATCAACATCATCGGGATACCCACGAACTGCCAGACTGACACCAACGACAAGGTCGTCAGGGCATAGGCCTCCTTGCCGAGCCATGGTGCATACAAAGACTTAAGACCCACTGCGTCCAACATGCCCGGCGCGATGCCCCAGATTGGCGACAGGATCAGCTTCCATGCAAACCCCACAATGACGAAGGACAAGATGGTCGGAATAAAGATGGCCGAGCGATAGAAACTGGCAAAGCGCAATTTCGGTTGGCTTAAGATGGCGGCAAGCGCAATGCCGATCGGGTTCTGCACCAGCATATGGACGACGAAGAACCATAAATTGTTGCCAAGCGCATTCCAAAACTGTTCCGACCAGAAGGCGTTGCCAAACAGCGTGCGGAAATTTTGCAATCCGACATAAACCCGTTCCTGATCGACCTCAGTAAACAGCGACAAGCGCAGCGTCGCAAACAGCGGGTAGATCATCACTGCCGTGTAGACCAGCACGGCAGGTGCCAGAAAAACCACGATATGCCATCTGAACTTTGGTTTCGCCTGATCCTTTGACATGAGACGTTCCTGCCGTTTGAGAGGGCGCTGAACAATGGCTCAGCGGCAAAAGTGTGGAATGTAGCGGGGCGCAGTGCGCGCCGGTGGCAAAGCCTCCGGCGCGCCGAGGATTTTTGGCTCCTAGGCTGACTGCTGAGGCTCGTACCAGCTGGCCAGTCCTGCTTGCAGACGCTTGCCAGCATCTTCCGGGGATTCCTCGCCTTTGATCACGGCCACCGATGCGTTCCATGTGTCGTTCTCAAGATTTGGCGTTCCGCGTGACAGAACCTGGTAGGTAGACCGGATTGTGCTTTCGCATTCACCGCGCCAGGAGATGAACTCCTGAGCCAGCGGGTCTTCCAACGTGACCGGTGCGTCGGACAGCGGAAAGAAGCCCGGTAGCGCGTTGGCGAAGATCGTCGCA
>NZ_CALJXO010000111.1:0-3342 GCF_937988555.1 uncultured Boseongicola sp.
TGTCTGCTTTCCTTCCATAGTAACCGATGCTGCACGATGCACGAATGACCGGTCTGGCGAAGCTGCGGCGCAGCATCAGATCGACCGACGAGCGGCAGCTAAGGGCCGTTCATGTTGGTCGGGGCGAGATCGTTTGGCAGGGTCGCTGCGATGCGGCTAATGGCAGCAAGGAGCCCGGAGCAGTCATTTATTCGGGCTGCAGCGAATGGCCTCTCTGAACCGGTACAGACATTGGTGCGCAGGACTTCGGCAACTGTTCTCCAATTATCCAACTGGCTTCGATAATTGAAATATGGTTCGAAAGCTGACACGCCGTGGCAGGCTCAACCGCTAATCCTGCATCCCCGCCTTTTCCAGCGTGGCCGCAAAGTATTCAACATCTTTAGGCCCCGGAAAATGCATGATTTTCCGCACTGCGGAAAGGCGGTAATGGGGTGTGGTATCGGCTAATTGAGCAATCAAATCTCTAGCTTCTTTCAGGCGGCCACCCGTGAAACGTCCGCTACGATAGGATAGCTTCATTCAGGTTTCATAAGTGTCGAATGCCACGGCTTCCAACCTGTTCACCCTTGCCCGGTTTCAACTGGCCCGGATACTCAGAGTGCATCCTCAACTGCGCTGGTTAGCTGATCGACCGTTAGAACGTGGGCATTTGACTTGATTGACGAGGTTGTCAGGGCTTCGGCCGAGATAGCACGAAGATCAGTGCCCGGCTCTATCCACTGCCCCAGACGCGGCAACGCGAGGTCATCAAGCTGGCTGTTTAGCATTTCGAATGCTGTGAGAGGCGGCACATCGAATGCGGCGCTCATCCACGTTGCAATGTCCGAATAACGTTTGTCATCTCCGGACGCGGCGCGTTCCGCTTCTCGATTGAGGCGCAGAACAGGGCCCAGCAGGCGGGCGCAAATAAGGCCATGTGGAGCGGAAAAGCGACCGCCGATTACTCCGGCCAGCCCATGCACCGCGCCCAGCCCGGCGTTGGCTAATGCAATGCCGCCGATCAGGCTGACATAGGCGATTTGATCGCGGGCTTTTTCATCTTCTTCGCGGGCCAGTTGCGCAAGTGCCGTCAGCCCCAACGGGATGGCCTCCCGGCTTAAAGCGTCTGTAAGCGGGTTTGCCTTAATCGAAAGATAGGGCTCGATCACCTGCGTAACCGCGTCAAATCCTGAAGAAAACGTAACTGATGCCGGAGTGCCATCGGTAAAGGACGGATCAATAACCGCCAGTCGCGGCAACATCCTGTCGTCCCGCAGACTGACCTTACGCCCTGCTGACGGCACACCAACAACAGCGTTTTTTGTGACCTCTGATCCAGTTCCCGCTGTGGTTGGCATCGCGACGCAAGGCAATGGATCAACGGTCAGGGGCCGGGCTCCTCCGATACCTTCAAGGTAGTCGATCACGTTGCCCTGTGCCGGGATCATGGCGGCGACAGCCTTGCCAAGATCAAGCACGGCACCGCCTCCAATTGCCAAAATGACTTCTACATTTGCTGCACGCCCGAGCTTGGTTGCGGCATCGACATCAGCGCATGTCGGCTCGCCCTTCGCGAAAACCGAATTGACGCTACAGCCAAGCTGTTCCAGATGTGTCGAGATGTCATCCACCTGCGAAACCGCGCGCCCCCGCACCAGAAGAACACTTCTGCCAAAGCGTGCGACGTCCTCTGTCGCGGCTTTCGCGGTTCCACGCCCAAATCTGATCTGACCGGCAGTCAGGAAACTGAACGGGCTGATATTGTTGAGTTGGGGGATTGGCATGACTCCTCGAATGCACGGGATCATTGGGAAATCGCTTCTCAGGATTGGACCCTGCAAAACTGCAAAAAGAGGGTCCAGCGCATCTTGGGTCAGCGAAAACGTTTGTCCAAGGTTGCCATGACAAAAAAGCCGGGGCGCGTGTGCGCCCCGGCCAAAGGTCAAAGACTTATTCCCAAGACTTGATCAATTCGTCGTAGCTGATCGTAATGGGCTCTTCGTCCTCGTTATCCAGCTTCGCAACCGGGGAACCGGGCTGCGCATACCAGTACTCGGCATCGCGCGGCTCGTTCATCTTCGGGCCGATGTCGCCCTGAATGCCGGCACGCTCGATCCGCTCCATCACGCTTTCTTGTGCTTCGCAAAGCGCATCGAGGGCTTCCTGCGGCGTTTTCGCTCCGGACATGGCGTCACCGATGTTCTGCCACCACAATTGTGCCAGCTTCGGATAGTCCGGTACGTTCGTGCCGGTTGGCGACCATGCCACACGGGCTGGTGAACGGTAGAATTCGATCAAACCGCCCAGTTTGTTGGCCCGCTCAGTGAAGTGATCCGAGTTGATCGTCGATTCACGAATGAATGTAAGACCGACATCGGACTTCTTGAGATCCACCGTCTTGGACGTGACAAACTGCGCATAAAGCCAGGCAGCCTTGGCACGATCCTCGGGTGTGGATTTCATCAAAGTCCACGAACCCACATCCTGATAGCCGACCTTCTGGCCGTCTTTCCAGTAGACACCATGCGGGCTGGGCGCCATGCGCCACTTTGGAGTGCCGTCCTCGTTCATGACGGGCAGGCCGGGTTCGACCGTCGCCGCAGTGAAGGCAGTGTACCAGAACATCTGCTGGGCGATGTTGCCTTGGGCAGGGATCGGGCCAGCTTCGCCGAAGGTCATGCCAGCAGCGGCGGGAGGCGTGTACTTCTCAAGCCACTCGATCGCCTTGGTCACAGCATAGACGGCAGCTGCGTCGTTGGTGGCACCGCCACGCGCAACGCAGGACCCGACGGGCTGAGAGTTCTCGTTCACCCGGATGCCCCATTCATCGACCGGCAGGCCGTTGGGTTCACCAACGTCGCCCATTCCGGCCATAGACATCCACGCGTCGGTATAGCGCCAGCCAAGGCTCGGGTCTTTCTTGCCATAATCCATGTTACCAAAGACTTCGCCTTCCACACCCATGTGACTGAGGTCACGTCCGGTAAAGAATTCGGCGATGTCCTCGTAGGCGGACCAGTTCACCGGCACGCCAAGATCATAACCGAAAGCTGCCTTGAAGTCGGCCTTGTTCTTTTCGTCGTTGAACCAATCATAGCGGAACCAATAGAGGTTCGCGAACTGCTGACTTGGCAACTGGTAGAGCTTGCCATCGGGGGCAGTGGTGAACTGCGTGCCGATGAAGTCCGCCAGATCGAGTGTCGGGCTGGTGACATCCGCCCCTTCGCCTGCCATCCAGTCGGTCAGGTTGCGCACTTGCTGGTAGCGCCAGTGGGTGCCAATCAGGTCGCTGTCGTTGGTATAGGCGTCATAGATGTTCTCGCCCGACTGCATCTGTGTTTGCAGCTTTTCGACCACATC
>NZ_CALJXO010000112.1:0-14855 GCF_937988555.1 uncultured Boseongicola sp.
GATTGGTTTTTGGCGATAGGGTCAGGGGTGCGATTTCCAGGACAAGCAGACTGGCGTATTGCTAGTGGTCCATCATCGTGATGCTTGGCACGCTGATCCTTGCACCGTTGGCGCCTGGTCTTGAAGGCATGCCGGTCATTACACGGCCCGAAACCTGGGCGAGTTTGTCTGCAATCGGGTTTGTTTTGACTTCGGCGGCGTTCATCACTTTGTTCTGGCTTATTCCTCGTGTCGGCGGGGCAACGGCGTCAATGATCACCTTGATCGCGCCGATTTCGTCGATCTTGCTGGGCGTTGTTTTTCTTTCGGAAGCGTTGCTGTCCGTGCAGGTGATTGGGATGGTTGTGATCTTTTTCGGATTGCTTTGTGTCGACGGGCGGCTTTTTCGTATCGGGCGCAAAGCTCAACCAATTGGTTGAACGTCATGTGGGGTGCGACATGTGGCACCAAGTCGGTAAAAATGTTTTATTTCATGATGATAGATGGGGTTTGCCCGCCATTGACTCGGAAAGGTCTCTCACGTAGTTCCTGCGCAACTTCTCATGGGGGCATGGCCCGTGGCCGAGACAGATCAGAACGATCACAAGGCCCGGCTTGACGCCTTGGAGCGTAAGCTGGCAGATAAGCGCGCCGCGAATGCACCAAAGCCCCACGCGGACGAGCATTATTCTCAGGCGCAGCACGCCTGGCGGATGGTGATCGAACTGGTTGCAGGGCTGGGGATCGGCTTTGGCATGGGATACGGGCTGGATGCCGCTTTTGGAACGTCCCCGTTCCTCTTAGTGATATTCACGCTTTTAGGATTTGCGGCTGGCATTCAGACGATGATGCGCACAGCCAATGAAATGAACAGCAATCCTGCAGCGGATGACGCGCAGGACAAGGCGAAGAGGGACTGAACGTGGCAGAAGAAGCTAAAGGCGGCGGTCTTGAATTCCACCCGATGGATCAGTTCATTATCAAACCAATGTTTGGTGACATAGGCGATCCGGTTGCGTGGTACACAGTGACCAATGCAACGTTCTGGATGGCAGCTGCTGTTCTGGCAATTGCCGCTTTGATGATCCTTGGCACGCGCGGCCGCGCAGTTGTGCCAAGCCGCGTACAGTCGCTCGCCGAGCTTAGCTACGGTTTCGTTTATAAGATGGTTGAGGATGTCACGGGCAAAGATGGCCTGAAGTACTTCCCTTACATCATGACGCTGTTCCTGTTCATTCTGTTTTCGAACTTCCTCGGGCTGATCCCGATGAGCTTTACCACGACCAGCCACATCGCAGTCACGGCCATTCTGGCGGTGGCGGTATTCTTGGCGGTCACGATTTTGGGCTTTGTCAAGAACGGTGCCTCGTTCCTTAGTCTTTTCTGGGTCAGCTCGGCGCCTTTGGCGCTGAGGCCGGTCCTTGCTCTGATCGAGCTGATTTCTTACTTCGTGCGGCCCGTCAGCCATTCTATCCGTCTTGCTGGCAACATGATGGCCGGTCACGCGGTTCTGAAAGTGTTCGCAGGCTTCGCACAAGTCGCTGCCGTCGCGCCGATCGCCATCTTCGGTGTGGTCGCGATCTACGGTCTTGAGGTTCTGGTGTCCGCAATCCAAGCCTACGTCTTTACCATTCTGACCTGTGTCTACCTGAAAGACGCTTTGCATCCGCATCACTAAGGTCAGTTCTTAATTCAGCCAATTCCATCGTAAGGAGACAGTCTAATGGAAGGCAATATCGCTCAAATGGGTCAATTCATCGGTGCCGGCCTTGCCGCTATCGGGTCTGGTGCAGCTGCTATCGGTGTGGGCCACGTTGCTGGCAACTTCCTCGCCGGCGCACTGCGTAACCCATCTGCCGCTGCGGGTCAGACCGCAACGCTCTTCATCGGCATCGCGTTTGCTGAAGCTCTGGGGATCTTCTCGTTCCTCGTCGCGCTTCTGCTTATGTTTGCTGTATAAGACACCTCGCGATCCTTACACGCCGGGTGTCCGCTGACGCGGGCCCCGTTGTCTGACAAAGGTTTGAGGAGGTCGCTATGGCGACAGAAACATCAGGCGCCGCCGAGTCCGCTCCCGGTATGCCGCAACTCGATTTCTCGACGTTCCCGAACCAGATTTTCTGGCTCGTGGTCACGTTGGTGGTCATCTATATGGTGCTGTCCCGCGTGGCATTGCCAAGGATTGCATCGGTTCTTGCTGAACGGCAGGGGACGATAACAAACGATATTGGTGCTGCCGAAGAGCTGAAGCAGAAGGCTGCTGAAGCCGAAGCTGCTTATGACAAGGCGTTGGCCGATGCACGGTCAGAGGCCGGTCGCATTGGTGCCGAGACGAAAGCCGAAGTTCAGGTCGAAATCGACGCAGCCATTGCAAAGGCTGACGCTGAGATTGCGGCGCGTGCCTCGGAAGGCGAAGCTCGGATCGACGAAATTCGCGTCGGAGCCACAGCCGCGGTTCGCGAAGTTGCGATAGACGCTGCCGAGGCCGTTGTGGCCGCGATGGGTGTCAACGTTGATAGCGCTGCGATTGCAGCGGCTGTTGATGCACGAGTGAAGGGGTAAGCCATGCAACGGATCATCACACTGATCGCTCTGGTCGCGGCGTCCCCTGCATTTGCGGCGAAGGGTCCGTTTTTCAGCCTAGCCAATACCGACTTCATTGTTGTCGTCTCGTTCATTCTTTTCGTCGGCGTGCTGTTTTACTTCAAAGTGCCGTCGATGCTGACGGGGCTTCTCGACAAACGCGCCGAGGGTATCCAGTCCGAGATTGATGAGGCGCGAGCGCTTCGTGAAGAAGCACAGACGCTGCTTGCCAGCTTTGAACGCAAACAACGCGATGTGCAGGAGCAGGCGGACCGCATCGTTGTGGCCGCTAAGGAAAGCGCGACGGAAATCGCGGCGCAGGCAAAACTTGATCTGGAGAAATCCATCGAGCGACGTCTTCGTGCTGCGGAGGACCAAATAGCGTCTGCCGAAGCATCGGCCGTCCGCCAGGTTCGCGACGAAGCTGTCCGCATCGCGATTGGGACGGCATCCGAGGTTATTGCGCGCGATATGAAGGCTGCCCGGGCCGATGCACTGGTTGAGGAGGCCATCAGCACGGTTGCTGCCAAGCTTCACTGACGATGGCACGTCACAGAATTGAACAAGCCCGGCCTTTTGGTCGGGCTTTTCAGTTTTAGCGAGTAAATGCGGCACCTGCGAAGGCTTTCGCGCATTTCCTTTGCTTTTCCCGCACTTGGGGGTAGTCTGTACTGCAGCGAGCCTATGAGGAGGACGACATGTCCGGAACACCGCTTTTGATCAAGCGCTACGCGAGTCGACGCCTGTATAACACCGAATCGTCCGATTATGTGACGCTTGAAGATATAGCGGGCTTCATTCGGGAGGGCCGCGAAGTTCAGATAGTGGACCTGAAATCCGGGGATGATCTGACACGTCAGTATCTTTTGCAGATTATCGCAGAGCATGAGAGCCGAGGCGACAATGTGCTTCCTTTGGATGTGCTTACGGATTTGGTGCGCTCGTATACGTCGCAAGCCAATTCGGTTGTGCCACAGTTCCTGGCGATGAGTTTTGATATGCTACGTGATGGCCAGTCGAAGGTCATGGAGAGCATTGCGTCGCCTATGACGGCCATGCCTGGTTTCGATGCGATGAAAGCACAGCAAGAGGCCTTTGTGAAAGCAATGACCATTGGTGGTTTTAGGGGGCCGGGTTGGCCCGCGAAGGACGGCGACGATGATGCTTCAGACAAGGCAGGCGACGAAGAGCCGCCAGCTGAGTTGGATGTGATCCGCGCGCAGCTGGCCGAAATGCAGGCGCAGCTTATGAAGATGGGAAAGCCGAAGAAATAGGGGGAGGCAGGCCCTGGAAGGGCGCTGCCATCCCCAATGCTTACCTAAAGATCGAGCGCACCGAATCCGCGAGGATCTGAACGACGAAAGCTTCGTTCAGGTATCCGGTTTCATCCAGATTTCTGGCGGACTGATAACGGCGGATCGCACGGCGGGTGTCGTCGTCAAAGGTCCCATCAACCTTTCCTGGCTTTAGTCCCAAACGATCCAGACGGCTTTCGATCGCGCGCCGTGTGTTCGGGGTCAGGTTCAAGGCGTTCTCTTCCTGTATTGCCTGACGTTGGCGCCCGGTTTGTTGTGAGGCGCGGGTCAGTTCGGCGATACGATCTTCGGCTTCCTGGCGAAACGCGCCCTGTGGTGCGATGGCAAGATAGTCGCGGTAGGATTGCTCGGTGTCCTGGATGCGGGCTTCGTCCCAAAGCTGCCGGTCCCGCGTGTTTGTCTCGGCGCGTTTTCGGCGTTCAATGGTTTCAAGCCGGGTCCGGGCCACTTCAGCGAAGTCGCCGTCGGGGAAGCGGGTCAGATAGGCCCGTAAGCCCGGTTCGTCATCACGGGCGCCGGTTTCCTCCCAAAAGGCGAGGTCCTGCGCGAGGCGGTCCTCGCGGCGGCGTTCGGCTTCGGCTTCAAGTTCGGCGGCGCGACGCTCGGCCTGGGCGTCGAGGCGGGTAATCTGGTCGGTGCTTAGAAAGCCCGTGACGTCGGTGCTGTTTGCCGTCTGCCACGATGATATGGCAGCGCGGGTACCCCGACCGAAGATGCCGTCGATGCCGCGGGTGTTAAAGTTCAGAAGCGTCAAATCACGCTGAATTTCCCGACGCTGGTCACGGTTAAGCTCGAGGGCTTGTTCAGTGCGCTCAGCGCGGGCTTCGGGCGTGTCTGTCATTGCCTCGATACGCCCGGTTGCCATTGCCGTGAACTGGCCGCCGGGGAAGCTGTCGATATAGCCCTCGTAGGCTTCGATGGTGTCGATACGGTCAGCCAATCGCCATGCCAGAAGATCGGCGCTGCGGTCGGTTGTCGTCGGTGTGGGGGCCTGGGCGGCGACCGCGGGTTCGCGAAGATCCGCCACAAACACCTGTCCGTCCATGACAAAACCACCAATCTGGACACTGCGGCTGTTGCGCAAGTTCGCAAGGTTCTCGCCTGGGCGTGCTAAGCGCTGGACCGATTGCGCCAAGGGGCGGGGGGCTCCGGTCAGAAGGGTGATGCCCTGCGGCAGGTCAAGATCGCCGATACCTATTTGAAGGAGTGGCCCAAAGTTGCCGTCGACATCGCTGTTGGCCAAAGCAAGGATGGCCTGACCCGGAGTTTCAGCGAGGATGGCCAGTATCTGGCTAAGCGGGATGGCAGTCGCCGCAACGTCGGTGAGCGCGCCCGGACGCGCATCTGTGGGCAGAAAGTACGTGTCGGTTGCAGAGTGAGCAAAGCGACCGGCCAGCACGACGAGAAGGCGATCCGAATCCGAGGCAGCTGCCTCGAAAGCAGAAAGCGCCTCGACAAGATCACGACCTTCGGCGTCACGGACACTGAAAACTTCGAAGCCTTGGCGTTCGAAAGCGGAAGCCGGGCCTGTCACCTCGTCTCCGCGTCGAAGATCATTCAACCCGGCATAGTCCTCGTTTCCGATCATTAAAGCGGCGCCGTCGGCCCAGACGGGCGCGGTTGAGGCCAGGGTAATGGCCGTGGCGAAAAACAGATGTCGCATACTCATAATCCTCCCTTTGTCGATCCTACCCTACGGCGAACACGATTGCCCGGCAATTGACTTGCGCTTGAGCGACTTCCTGCTTGAACCCTTGGGCTACGGCTTCATTATGCGGTCAACTTGGATTGAAAGGTTGGCGTTATGAATATCGAGCTGTTGAAAAATCTTTGCGAGACCCCCGGAGTGCCGGGCAACGAGGAGCGAGTGCGAGAGTTGATCCTTGGCGAGGTCGAAGGTCTGTTTGACGAGGTGCGTGTCGACGCCATGGGATCGCTGCATTGTGTGCGCAACGGTAAGGGTACGGACCCTGAGCGGATCATGCTTTTGTGTCATATGGATGAGATCGGGTTTCTGGTCAGCCACATCTCGGACAAGGGGTTTTTGTACCTCCAGCCTGTTGGTGGATTTGATCCGCGCAACCTGTTTTCGCGGCGCGTTCTGGTTTGCACGGATGACGGCGAATTGAAGGCTGTGATGAACCCGGCGGGGCGTCCGGTGCATATTGCTTCGGCTGCGGACAAAAAGCGCATCCCCGAGCCGCACGAATTTTACGTTGATACCGGATTGGGTGAGGCTGCGAAGGATAGGGTGAAGGTCGGTGATATGGTTGTCATGGACGAGCCGTTTCTGGAGATGGGCGAGAAGCTTGTGTCCAAGGCGTTGGACAACCGGGTTGCGTGCTGGCTTGGGATCGAGGCGGCGCGGGGGCTTGGCAAGGCCAAGACCAAGGCCGAGATCCACGTGGTGTTTACGACGCAAGAAGAAGTTGGTTTGCGCGGGGCGCGGACAGCGTCCTATGCGGTGAAGCCGGACATCGGCATCGGCATTGATACGACGTTGTCATGTGACACGCCGGGTGTACCCGAGCAGGACCGCACAACAGTGCAGGGGCAGGGCTTTGGTCTGCACATTCGCGATGGGTCGTTCATTGCAGACAAGGCTTTGGTGGCTGAGGTGGCAGCGCTCGCCGAGAAGAAGAAAATCCCTTATCAGCGCACGATGTTGCGGTCTGGCGGTCAGGACGGCGCTGCGGCTCAGCAGTCGGCAGCGGGTGCGCGCGCGATCGGAATTGTCGTGGGCACGCGGTATATCCATACCGTAACCGAGATGGTGGATCGCACGGATTTGAAAGCGGCTTTGGATATTCTGGTCGCGTTCTTGAAGTCGCGGTAGGCGTAGCGCTGCCTTATACACAGGGTGACTTCACATTGGCTTGGAAGAGGGTGGCCGGAAATTTGGTGCGCCGTTTCAAGGCATACACGGGTCCCTTCAACCAGGCTGATTTGCCACCTTGAGGTTTAGTCATCGCGGTTGCTTCCGGCCGGATTTGTGGCCGGTTCAGCAGGCGTGTGTCCATCGGGGGCATCATATCCAAGGGTCCTTTTCTATTGAGGATCACCCTGCCAAGACGCCAAGCACCGCGCTTGAAGAACACCTTGTGATTGTCTTGTGGTGTTCTTGTGATTGCCACCAATCCGCTCAAAACTCTTGTGAACGCAGGTCTGAGGCGGTCTAGTTTTCTGATGAAGTATCAATTTTCTGACTGCGTTCTGGATAGCGAAGCCTTTTCGCTGATGCGTGGCGGTGCCCGTCGCGCCTCAGGTTTTTGACCTGCTGCTTACGCTTGTACGCAAACCGGGTGCTGTTCTGACGCGCGACGACCTGATCGAAGCGGTTTGGGGTGGGGGTATTGTGTCGGATTCTGCAATCAGCGCGCGTGTTTCAGCGGCGCGGCGTGCTGTTGGAGACGACGGGACCAGACAAGGCATCATTCGGACGTTGCCGCGGCGGGGGTTTCAGTTTGTGGCTGACGTATCTGGTGAAGAGGACGGGCGTACCAAGATCGCTGAGGGACTAACGCCGCCAAAGGTGCGTTATGCGACTGTTGAAGATGGGGTGAAAATCGCGTTTGCGGTTTCTGGTCCGGACCGCCATTGATGCGCGTGGCTCACCATCCCACACACCTTGAGTTGGATTGGGCGGAGGAAACCGAACGCGCCTTCTTTGAACAGCTTTGCCAGGATACTGTAATGTTGACGATGGTTCCTTCGCAGTTTAGAGCGCCGTCCTAAAAAACTGAATCGAGGGGATTGAACGAACTCGCTGACGTGGGATGGGCGTCACTATTGGCGGGAATGGCCTCCTGATGGGAAGGTTTGGTTACTGAGACCAACCTTTAATCAGGAGACCATCCCACGGCTGATGCCACACCAGCGGTAAGCCCGCTGCGCCGCCGTATGATCGACGATATGACGCTTCGCAACCTTTCGCCGGCCACACAACGATCCTATCTTCATGCCGTTGCCAAGTTCAGCCGGCATTTCAACCGCTCGCCAGATCGGCTGGGGCGCGGAGGTTTTGCGACCGGTTGGTTGAGCTTGACGCCGTTGACGAGTTGACTGGGCGTGACGCCTTCCGGTTTTATGGAGTTTGAGCCTGACAAATAACCATATAACAGCTAGCTAAGAGGCTAGCTATAAAAGGGGTAAACCAGTGTTGACTCTTCAAGACGCGAAGAACCGCTTTAGTGCGGTCGTCGACGCCGCACTAGCGGGGCATCCTCAAGAAGTGACGCGCCGCGGTAAGCCCGCGGTCGTGGTGCTTTCTGCTGATGACTATCATCGTCTCGTGAGAGATGCGCAATAGAACCGTGGACGGTTTATTGACCACGTTCTTGCCTTTCCCGATGTTGACGTTTCCCGCGCTGAGGCGGTTCCGCGAGATGTTGAATTTTGACCTATATCTTGGACACCAATACCATTTCGGCCGTGCGGCGTGCGGATCGAAGCCCTAATGTGGCTATCTGGCTTGCCAATCAGGCGGAGGCGGATCTTTATTTAAGCGTTATTACTCTTGGTGAGATTGAGCGCGGCATTCGCCTACAGGAACCGCACAATCCGGACTTTGCACTTGACCTTAGGCGCTGGCTTGATCGAACGATGACGCTGTTCGCGGACCGAATACTGGAGTTCACAGCGCAGGACGCGCGTCTTTGGGGAGAGCTTTCAGAAAAGCTCGGTCATCCGGGGGCCGATTTGATGATTGCGGCCCAAGCCTTGGCCAGAAATGCGCAGGTTGTCACAAGGAATGTTGCTGACTTCGAGCCGAGTGGAGCGCGAATTCTCAATCCGTTTTAAACGACTTGGATCGCGAACTGGACGACCTGCCACCAGACTTGCGCTGGCGTGAGTGGACGCGGCGGATTGAGGCGGTGTTGTTTGCGAGCGCATCGCCGGTGGCGCGCGAAGACTTGGGCCGTGTTGTTGGCAGGTGCGTCTGTCGATCTGCTGATCGAAGACCTCGCCGCTGATCTTGAAGGCCGGTCCTTCGAGGTCACCAAGGTTAAAGGCGGCTGGATTTTACGCAGAGAAATTTCCCATATTTGGAAGGTCCAGCGGCGGAATGATTGCGGTGGAATGCGCGGCGCGCTTTCCTGAACGCGTTTCGAAACTGGCCACTCTTGGCAGCTATGCGGAAGGCAGAAGTGTCCGCGCAGGTACCGCGCCCGACGGCGGTGATGTAATTTTGAAGATGGCGACCGAAGGTTGGACCACGCCCGATAGCGCATTTATGTCGGGCTACATGGCCGTATATTTCCCGACTGCGTCGCAAAACAAGCTCCGCCGACTTGCACAGAACGTGCAGGCGTCTTGTCCTGTCGAGAATGAGATCGCAGGCCGCAGCTTTTTCAACGGTCACTCGGTGGGGCCTCTATTGGACCAGATCGACGTACCAACGTTGGTGATGCATTGCCGCGAAGACGCGGTGCATCCGTTGAGCGAAGGGATGAAAATTGCGCGTGGTATTGCGAATGCAGAACTTATGATTTTGGAAAGCCGCAATCACTATCCACTGCTAGACGAGCCCGCATGGCAGATTATGGTCGATGGATTTCTGGAATTTCTTCGGCGCTGAATCGGACGTGAAAGCATGCCGGAACGAAAAAGCCGCCCCGAATGGAGCGGCTTTTCATAGTCCGAAAGGTGATCTGGCTTAGAAGCCGAGACCTTCGTATTTCTTTTTGAACTTTGACACGCGGCCACCGGTGTCGAGAAGACGCGATGAACCGCCGTTCCAAGCCGGGTGCACCGATGGATCGATATCCAGCGAAAGCGTGGCTCCTTCGGAGCCCCAGGTCGAGCGCATCTGCAACATGTCACCGTTCGTCATTTTGACTTCGATGGGGTGGTAGTCGGGATGAATGTCTTTTCTCATGGTAGTCCCTCCTTACGCGTTCGTTTTGGGTTTGTAGTTGGAATCTTCCGCGATACGGGCAGATTTGCCACGACGTGCACGGAGATAGTACAGCTTGGCGCGGCGGACACGGCCACGGCGCACAACGGTGATGCTGTCGATGTTGGTCGAATGCAGCGGGAACACACGTTCCACGCCCTCACCGAATGAAATCTTGCGGACAGTGAACGAACCCGCGATGCCTTTGCCGTTCTTACGGCTGATGCATACGCCTTCGTAGTTCTGCACGCGCGAGCGCGTGCCTTCTGTCACTTTGTAACCAACGCGGAGTGTATCACCCGCTTTGAAGTCTGGAAGATCAGCAGCAAGTGCGGCGACTTGCTCGGCTTCCAATTGTGCGATCAGGTTCATCTGAAACGCTCCTTTTGTATGACCTCGGGTTTATCCCAAGAGATGGTTTGGCGCCTCAGAGCTTCGGGGTTTGTCGGACCGCACGTGGCGACCGCCGAAGGGTTCAGGTCATCTTTGCTTATGTGCGGGTGATTCAGCCCGCGAACTAGCGCCGTATAAGGGTGTAGTGGGTTTGGATCAAGCAAAAACCCAGAACCTCCAATCGCGTGTGGCCCCTTTATTTCTTGGCGTCACGGTCAGATTTATCGGTGTAAGCGCGCCACAGGTCAGGGCGGCGGTCTTTGGTGATCCGCTCTGCCTGCTTTTTGCGCCATTGCGCAACCTTGCCATGGTCACCCGAGGTCAGGACATCAGGGATCGCGTGCCCCTCCCAATCGGCGGGGCGAGTGTACTGCGGGTGTTCGAGGAGGCCTTCGGAAAAGCTCTCTTCTTCAGCGGAGGCGGCGTTCCCTAAAATGCCGGGGCGAAGACGAATTGTAGCGTCGATCATCGCCTGTGCCGCGATTTCGCCGCCAGTCAGAACAAAGTCCCCCAAGGATACTTCTTCGATGTCAAAATGGTCGATCACGCGTTGGTCGAGGCCTTCAAATCGACCACAGATCATGGTGATGCCATCGGCTGCGGCGAAGCGTTCAGCATCTGCCTGATCGAAAGGCTTCCCGCGTGGCGACAGGTAGACAAGCGGCCAACGTGCGCGGTCTGAAGAGGCGTTCTTTTGGGCGAAACGGATCGCGCGGCCCATGATGTCGGGGCGCAGAACCATGCCGGCGCCGCCGCCCGATGGGGTGTCGTCAACGTTGCGGTGTTTGCCTTCACCAAAGAGACGCAGGTCGATGGTGTCCAGCTTCCACAAGCCTTCTTGCAACGCTTTCCCGGTCACAGAGGCGCCAAGGGTACCGGGAAAGGTTTCAGGGAAAAGCGTGATTATTTTGGCGGTCCACGCTCCGACAAGGTCCGGACGGTCACTCATAAGGTCGCGCGGCGTCACAGTTGCGCTGATTTTGAGACGGCCATGCGACTTCGACGGCGTAGTGCTCATTCGAACAACCCATCGGGCGGGTCAGCGATGATGCGGCCCGCCTTCATGTCAACGGTTGGGACGGCGGCTTCGGTGAACGGCAAGAGGACCGGTTGCTTCAGTCCCATTCCCGAGATTTCAAGAAGATCACCCGCGCCGTGGTTCAGAACGGCCTTCACCCGGCCTATTTCGGTGCCGCCGGTATCAAGCACGATCAAGCCAATCAGGTCAGTATAATAGTACTCGTCATCGACCAGGTCAGGCAGACGGTCGCGTGGCGCAAAAAGCTGCACGCCCCGAAGAGCGTCTGCAGCGTCTTTCGTGGCGACGCCGGTCAGGCGTGCGGCAAAGCCATTTTTAACCGAACGCGTAATGCGCACCTCCCAAGATGTCGCCCCGTCTTCCGACGTGAGCGGCCCATAGGTGGAGATGGCGTCGGGCTCGGCGCAAAAGCTTTTCAGCCGCACCTCGCCCTTCACACCAAATGAGCCGGCAATAGCGCCGACGCAAACCCGATCCGACATGTTTTAAACCATTGAAAAGGCGCGGATTACTCCGCTACCTCTTCAACTGCTTCTTCGGCTGGGGCTGCGTCTTCAACAGGCGCTTCTGCTGCAGGAGCAGCAGCTTTTGCAGCTTTTTCTTCTGCGCGCTCAGCAGCTTTCTTGCCCGGAACAGCTTTGTTCGGGTTGTTACGCTCGGTCTTTTCGCGAACGCCAGCAGCTTCAAGCATGCGTGCGATACGGTCGCTTGGCTGCGCGCCCTGGTCGAGCCAGTACTGAACGCGTTCAATGTTCATTTTCACGCGCTCTTCGTTGTCTTTGGCGAGAAGCGGGTTGTAAGTGCCGAGCTTCTCGATGAAGCGGCCATCGCGTGGCATGCGGCTGTCGGCCGCAACGATTGCGTAGTGAGGACGCTTCTTGGAGCCACCGCGGGCGAGGCGAATTTTCATAGCCATGTCGTTGATCCTTTAAGAGTTATTTCTGGTGTTGATTATGGTGCTGGATGACTTCCTGGATGATGAAGGCCAGGAATTTCTTTGCGAATTGGGGGTCCAAATCCGCTTCTTTCGAGAGCCATTCAAGGCGTTCGATCTGGTTGGCCTCGCGCGCCATGTCACTGGGCGGGAGGTCATGTTCTGCTTTCAGGCGACCGACGGCCTGTGTCTGCTTGAACCGTTCGGCAAGGGTGTAGACAAGGATGGCGTCGAGGCGGTCGATGCTGTCGCGGTGGCCGGCCAGAAGCTCGGCTGCGCGGGATACGGCGTCGGTCATGGGCGTGCTCCTGAGGCGGCGATTGTGAAGGTAGTGCACATTATGCCTTGCCCTTCGGGTAAAAGCGCCAGGCGTCGATGGGATCGTCCGTTTCTGACCACCGCGCATCTTCGTCGATGCTTCCACCGAGACGCGTTGCGACAGCCGCTGACGCGAGATTGTCGTTGGCAATGTAGGCACCACAGGTTGAGAGGCCAACGTGATCCCAGGTAAAGTCACGCAATGCGGCCATGACTTTTGTGCCATAGCCTTGGCCGTCGTGCGCGCCGTCATAAAGGAGCCAGCCGAAGTCAGGCTCCGGCCATGTTGGCGGGAACCATGCGCCGCCAGGGCCGCCGACACACCTTGAACGCGCGCTTTTGAGGACGTCCGCAAATATATCACCATCGCTCATCTGCGGGGCCCGCAAGATCAGGCGATCAGTTTCGAGGGCTGGGATGGCGACGGTGCTCATGCGGCCTCCCGCGTAGCGTGGACCCAGATATCGAGCGCGCCAAATTCCGGATGCGTGAAAGCCTCCGTTTTGCGGCAGTTCATGCGCTTGGCCAGTCGGATCGAGCGCACATTGTCAGGCATGATCAGGCTGACGATGCGGGACCAGCCCAAAGCCGTGTAGGCGAATTCGCGCGTTGCGGTTGCAGCCTCATGGGCGATGCCTTTGCCCTCACCGGCTTCATAAAGGGACCAACCGATTTCGGCTTCGGGCCAGTCCATCGGATGATAAATGCCGACGACGCCGTAGGGCTCGTCGGTTACCTTGTCGGCGACCATCCAGCGACCGTAGCCGCGAAGGTGCCATTGGCCGATGATCGCTTCGAGGCTTTGGAAACTTGATTGCGCGTCAAAGGGCCCACCGACGCCTTTGCTGCGCTCAGACGTACGAAATGCGATATGCGCAGCGAGATCCGAGGCTTTCGGAAGCCTCAGGCGGAGACGATCGGTCTCGATCTCGGGGATATGAAATGCAACGGTCATTTGGGATTACTTTTTCTTACCAAACCCAGACAGCCCGGGGGGCAGGGCCGCGCCACCGCCCATACCGGGGAAGCCGCCGCCCATTTTGCCCATTTTGCCCATTTGTGCCTGCGCTGCGTCCATCTCGGCCTGGCTTGGCATGCCACCGGGGGGCATGCCGCCTTTGCCGCCAAGCATGCTGCCCATTTGGCGCATCATGCCCTTTTTGCCCATTTTCCCCATCTTCTTCATCATATCCGCCATCTGGCGATGCATTTTCAGAAGCTTGTTGAGGTCGGAAACCTCCAAGCCTGCACCTGCCGCGATGCGTTTCTTGCGACTGGCTTGAAGAAGGCCTGGATTGGCGCGTTCTTTCTTGGTCATGGACTGAATGAGAGCGACCTGACGTTTGAGGACTTTGTCGTCCATGCCCGCGTCGGCCATCTGGTTCTTCATTTTTCCCATACCGGGCATCATGCCCATAATGCCTTGCATGCCGCCCATTTTGAGCATCTGCTCAAGCTGACTGCGCAGGTCGTTCATGTTGAACTGACCCTTCTGGAAGCGCTTCATCATGCGCTCGGCCTGTTCGGCCTCGATGGTTTCCTGTGCCTTTTCGACGAGAGCCACGATGTCGCCCATGCCGAGGATGCGGCCCGCGATGCGGTCGGGCTCAAACGTTTCAATGGCGTCCATCTTTTCGCCAAGGCCGACAAAGCGGATCGGTTTGCCGGTGACGGCGCGCATCGAAAGTGCCGCACCACCGCGACCATCGCCATCCATGCGGGTCAGAACGACGCCGGTGACGCCGATTTTGTCGTCAAATTCTGTCGCGACGTTGACCGCGTCCTGACCGGTAAGACCGTCGACCACGAGGAGCGTTTCGCGGGGATTGGCAACGTCGCGCACCGCGGCGGCTTGCGCAATCAGTTCTTCGTCGATGTGCAGGCGGCCGGCGGTGTCGAGCATGTAGACGTCGTAGCCGCCAAGGCTGGCTTGGGTTTTCGCGCGCTTGGCGATGGCGACCGGGTCTTCGCCTTTAACGATCGGCAGGGTGTCGACGCCGATCTGCACGCCAAGGATCGCAAGTTGCTCCATCGCCGCCGGACGGTTGGTGTCGAGCGAGGCCATAAGGACGCGTTTGCCTTCGCGGTCTTTCAAACGTTTGGCAAGTTTGGCGGTGGTTGTCGTTTTACCAGACCCCTGCAGGCCGACCATCAAGATCGGGGCAGGTGGGTTGTCGATCTTAAGCGCGCCGGGGTCTTCATCGCCCTTCAGGACATGGATAAGTTCGTCGTGGACGATCTTGACGACCTGTTGGCCGGGGGTGACCGATTTGGTGACGGCCTGGCCGGTCGCCTTTTCCTGCACCGCCTTGATGAAATCGCGGGCTACTGGCAGGGATACGTCAGCCTCGAGCAATGCCACGCGGACTTCGCGCAGGGCGGTCTTGACGTCGTCAT
>NZ_CALJXO010000113.1:0-7192 GCF_937988555.1 uncultured Boseongicola sp.
AACGAAAAGCGTTGCAAGCGTAACGGCTCCTATGGCCGCAAGGGCTGCGATCATCGGTATTGTCGTCATGTTTTGCACGACCAGGCCGATCAACGCCCATGCGACGGCAAAGACGTATGTGCCGGGCGCTTTTCGGGTCAGGATCATAATCATAGCGATGACGAAAACGATCGATATGGTAATGACCGCCCAAGTGACCTGACTGAATGCCACGCCGTAGCCCGCACCCAAAAGTGCGACCGAGACGCTGCTGGCAGCCGTTAGCCAGCCCGCATAGAGGCCAATTGGTGCGCGCAGAAGCCACCGGTCGTTCTGGGGCGTTCGCAACAGGGCGATAAGCGCGGTGACCAGCATTGCCCAGATCAGGACAGTGGCCCAGATGGGGCTGACTTCCGCCACGGGAAGCCAGATTGCTCCTATTGCGAGCGAGATGAGAAGCGGCGGGCGCGTGGCGGTCCAGTCAGGATCATCAGCCCGTGCGAAAAGGCCAAAGCCGGTCGAGGCAAGGAGCCAGAGGTAGATCGGTCCCCAGATCGCGAATGCGTAGCCCGCGGGTTGGGCCGGAGGGCTGTCTTGCGGCACCGGGTAGGCGTTTGGATCAAAGCCGTCAAATGAGATGATGAACGGCCCCCCCGCGAAGGCGATGGCGGCGGTGAACACAAGGATGGCGTAGGCGCGGTATGAAATCATGTCTTTTAAGTGGGGCGCGAGGGCAATCTGGCAAGGGCTTGCTGCTTTTGCCGGTTTGGGTCGGCGGGCGCGCGCTTTCGGCGGGTTTGTGCATTGGCCTCGGCTGAACGGCGCGGTTGGTTTGGGGGGGCGCGAAATGGCCGGAGACTCACAAGGGGCGTCTGGACGGTTGTGACGGGTGAGTTTGCCCCCTCATATCGGTGTCGAAGCTTCATCCGCCTGTCGGCGGGACCGCCATTCAATCAGGAGAGATTCGGATGAGAATTATTTCGATTTTAGCTGCTTGTGCGATGTTTGGCGGCGCGGTCTGGGCACAGGCTCCGGTTGAGGGCAGCGATGGAGACGGCATATCTTCGATGGAAGATGGCGCGGTCGATGAAGAAGAGCTTCCTGCGGCGACCATGTGCATATGTTCGTGTCGGTGCCACCGAAACTTGCGGTGAGCCACCTTATGCGGTTGATGAAAGGGCGCTCGTCGCACAAGGTACAGCGGGAATTTCCGCAATTGAAGAAACGCTACTGGGGCTGCCACTTTTGGGGCCGCGGCGACTTTTCGACAACCAACGATACTCTCACCGAAGACATCGTACTGCAGTACCTCGAGCGATCATATCGCTGATGCTACCGGCATCAGATGGTAGTCGTTCAGTCGTTCTTAGGGTCGCCGCCGGCGCCTTTCGCCGGCGACGGCTTTTTCTGTTCCACAGCGATGTTCATGATTTCCGCACGCCGGGCGCGGTAGTCGGGATTCGCGTTCAGCGCGTCGATCCGTACTTGGTGGGCGGCGTTGCAGGCGTTGTGGAGGGGCATGAGTTTTTTGTCATCCACGAAGTCTTTGTCGGCGGCGCGCGCGAGGGACTGGCCCTTTGAAATGTCCATATTTCAGTGCGAGTTACGATTGCGGTGCCGGGAATACGCATTTGAGACTTGTTTGTCTTTGATGACGCCATCGCCACGCCTTGACGAGGAAGCTGTTGATCGAGCGCAACGGGTAGTGCTTAAGTGAAATGAGGTCGCGTTTTTCACGCCAATGATACCGTTTTTCTTTGGATCCTCAGCACGCTCTGTGATGCGATTGCCTGCGCCGTCAGGCCAGACGGCGTCGGTTGCCTAGGGGTCAAGGTCGGGGTGGTGGTTTCGGATTTTCTCAACGCGTGGCGACAGGCGGGGCATATAAGTAACGCCGATGTTGGCGTGCCAACGTCCCGGTCGCGGGGTGTCGTGGGCTGGAAAAAGGTCAGTGACCCAACCCGGTTGGAAGGCCTCGTGGTGATTTTTGCCCTAGTTCAGTTCGCAGATCGACAAAACGTCGAAGGGATCGAGGTTTGCCAAAAAGGCTTTGAAGCGTGCCGTCGCCTGTGCGGATGTTTACAAACTCGTCGACATCAATTGGGAGCATGAAATCGGCTGCGCGAAACACCGGCATGGTCTGGACGAAGCTGAGGGCAGCCGGTTGGGAGTAGCTACGTCCAAAAAGGCTGCCGGGGTTGGGCAGCAGGGTGAGGTCGCCGCGCGCGTCGAGATGATCTAGAAGTGTGTCGGGTCCATCGGTGCAATCATTTAAAAAAGACAACGAAATCTGTGACGCTGAGGGCCCTGTGTCACGCGAGCCAGTCCAGGATGAACGGGCCTTCGTCCTTCATGCAGCTCGCCAGCAGGACGCGCGGATGGGGCGGGGGCCATGGAATGTTCAATTGAACGCCTTGGCTACATTGCGTGTCGAGCATCCGGGGATGCTTCGGCTTTTCGGGAAGTTTCCGCGAAGCCGGAGCGGGGGGCAATGGGGCGATCAGGCGAGGTCGCCGTCCGGTGTGATCCGGGATTTGCCACCGAGCCATGGGCCAAGCCCTTGTGGCAGAACCACGCCGCCGTCCTCGGTTTGACCGTTTTCAAGGACCGCGATCAGGCAGCGACCAACCGCGAGGCCCGATCCGTTCAGGGTGTGAAGGAACTGCGGTTTGCCGTCTTCGCCGCGAAAACGCGCATTCATGCGGCGGGCCTGGAACGCGCCACAGGTCGAGACGGACGAGATCTCGCGGTAGGTATCTTGCCCCGGCAGCCAGACTTCGATGTCGTGGGTGCGCCGTGCGCCAAAGCCCATATCGCCGGTGCACAGGATCATCGTGCGATAGGCGAGGCCGAGGGCTTCTAGGATGCCTTCGGCGCAACGGGTCATTCGGGCGTGTTCGTCTTCGGATTTATCCGGGTGCGTGATCGAGACCATTTCGACTTTTTCGAACTGGTGTTGGCGCAACATGCCAGAGGTGTCGCGTCCTGCGCTACCGGCTTCCGAGCGGAAACAGTTGGTGTGGGCGACATATCGGCGGGGGAGATAGTCCGCGCTGAGAACCTCGCCTGCGACAATATTGGTGAGCGAGACTTCGGAGGTCGGGATAAGCCACATGCCTTCGCGGGTCTGATAGCTGTCCTCGGCGAATTTCGGCAGTTGATTGGTGCCATACATTGCCTCATCGCGCACGAGGATGGGCGGGATGACTTCGATCAGGCCGTTTTCCGTGGTGTGTGTGTCGAGCATGAATTGCGCGAGGGCGCGGTGCACGCGGGCGACGGCACCGGACATGACGACAAAGCGGCTGCCGGATAGTTTGGCGGCCGTTTCGAAATCCATACCGCCTTTCACACCTTTGATTTCAAAGTGTTCTTTCGCCGAAAAGTCGAACGCAGGCGGCGTGCCCCAACGGTGAAGTTCGACATTGTCGTTTTCGTCCTTGCCCTCGGGGACGTTGTCATACGGCAGGTTTGGCAGCGACATCAGGATGTCGCGCAGCTTGGCGTCAAGGTCCTTGGCGGTCTGTTCTTGCTCCGCCGTCGCCTTTTTCTTGTCTGCAACTTCAGCGCGCAGACGCTCGAATTTTTCGGTGTCGCCTGCGGCTTTGGCCGCGCCGATTTCTTTGGCGGCTGCGTTGCCTTCGGCTTTCATCGCTTCAGCCGCCTGAATGGCCGTGCGGCGCGCTTCATCGGCGACCAAGATGCTCGACGACGCGTCCGAAATCCCGAGCCTGGTCATGGCGGCGTCGAAGGTGCTTGGGTTTTCGCGAATTGCGCGGATGTCGTGCATCTGTCCTCTCCTTTGAGGGTTGGTTCAGGATGCGCGCTATATGGCGGATTTTTTGACTCGTGCAAATGGGGTTTTGCGGCGGGCTACCGGGGATTGATTGCATCGCGCGGATCAGCGACAGGTAAAGGATGTGTAAAGCGGTTGTCGATACATTGACCTCGATCGTATTTTTTCACGACCGTTGCGGCGTTCTCTGATTTGAATATCGCGGGGATGGCGCCGGGAGAGGAGTTGATTACGCGGCTGATCGTGGTGCCGATGATGATTGTTGCGGTGCGGCCGTACGGCATTCACCGTGATTGGATGTTTGCAAAGACGATCTCAACGGTTGGGTGGCGCCGTAGGCTTATGGATGTGGTGGCGTTCCTGACGTTCCAATTGCCGGTCTATGCCGTGACGCTTATTGTGTCGGGGGAATCTTTTGTGCAAATTGCGACCCTGCTTCTTACGATCGCGGTTTTGATGGTCGTCTTGAGCCGTCCTTTCGGGCTGTATCTTGAGCGGGTGCGAGGTTGGTTTGGGGTTGCAGAGGTGTGAAGTTTTTTTGAAGCACGGGTTTCAACTTAATTTCATCGTGACAACCGCCTGCCCGTTGCTTGCCAACCATACTGCCCCTAGGTAGGGTGCGCGCCAAGCTTAAACGGGACCACTACGCGGCCCAACAAAGACAAGGAAAATCTAGATGTTCGTTACGCCTGCATATGCGCAAGCGGCTGCCGGTGGCGGGGATGTATTTACGTCTCTCGTTATCCCGATGGTGCTTATTTTCGGTATCATGTACTTCCTGCTGATCCGCCCGCAGCAAAAGAAGCTGAAAGAGCATACGGGCATGGTCGAAGCGCTGCGTCGTGGTGATCAGGTCGTGACCGCCGGCGGGATCGTCGGCAAGGTGACCAAGGTGCGCGACGACGCCGAGATCGAGATCGAGATTGCAACCGGCGTCAGCGTTCGGGTCATTAAGCATACGATTACACAGGTCCGGTCTAAAACCGAACCCGCGAATACTTAAGGGTTTTTCATGCTTCAGATCGCCGCTTGGAAGCGATTTGCCATTTGGGCGGTTTGCCTGCTTGGCATGCTTCTCGCGTTCCCGAACGGATTTTATTCTCGTGTGGAACAGCACAATGACGCCATGGCCGAAATAGAAGCGCTTGGGTCTACGCCTGAGCGTGAAGAGGCGGCCGGATCGTGGCCGTCGTTCTTGCCATCCACACTGGTCAATCTGGGGCTTGATTTACGCGGAGGCGCACATCTTCTGGCCGAGGTGCAGGTTGCGGACGTCTATACCGAGCGCATGGACGGCTATTGGCTTGGGGCGCGCGACGCCCTTGTGACGATCCGCGATCAGGTCGGATTTGTGGAACGCGTCGAAGATGCGCCAGCGGGCGAGTTGCACGTGCGGATTTCGCAGGCCGAGGCACTCCCGGCCGCTTTGACGGCGGTGCGGGCTTTGGCGCAGCCGGTTGCCTCATTGACCGGGGTCGGGGCGACAGACATTTCGGTGTCGGGGCGTGGCAATACAATTATTATAACCTTGTCGGCGGAAGAGAAGGCAGCGACGGACAGTCGCACGATACAGCAATCGCTGGAGATCATTCGCCGCCGGGTCGACGAGGTTGGCACGCGCGAGCCGACGATCCAGCGGCAGGGTGCGGACCGCATTTTGATCCAGGTGCCGGGGATTGGCTCGGCTGAAGAGCTGAAGGCGCTGATCGGGACGACGGCGAGGCTGACCTTCCATCCGGTTATCCAACAGACCAGCAATGCCGATGTTCAGCCCGGACCGGGTGAGATAATCGTGCAGGATCTCGACGACACGTCGCTTTATTACATTTTGGAGCGTCAGGCGGTTGTCACGGGCGACGATCTTGTTGATGCGCAACCTGGTTTTGATCAGAATGGTTTGCCGTCGGTGACGTTCCGGTTCAACCCGTCGGGAGCCCGTGTTTTTGGCCAGTATACGACTGAAAACACCGGCGCGCCGTTCGCGATTGTTCTTGATGATCAGGTGATTACGGCACCCCGCATCAACGAGCCGATCACTGGCGGGTCGGGGCAGATCACCGGGAACTTCACTGTCGATAGCTCGACGCAACTGGCTATTTTGTTGCGCGCGGGTGCTTTGCCTGCTGAGATGACTTTCCTCGAAGAGCGCACAATCGGGCCTGAGTTGGGACAGGATTCGATTGAAGCCGGGCGCATTGCGTCGCTGATCGCTTTTGCTGCGGTTTTGGTCTTTATGACGTTGTCCTACGGCCTTTTTGGGGTTTTCGCGAATATTTCCTTGCTGTTGAATGTTGGGCTTTTGTTCGGAATTTTAAGCTTATTGGGCGCGACGCTGACGTTGCCGGGGATCGCGGGGATCGTGTTGACCATCGGCATGGCTGTTGATGCCAACGTGTTGGTGTTCGAGCGAATACGCGAGGAATTGAAGACCGCAAAGGGGCCGAGCCGGGCGATTGAGCTTGGCTACGAGAAGGCTTTGAGCGCTATATTTGACGCCAACATCACCACGTTCATGACGGCGATGATCCTGTTTGCTTTGGGGTCGGGGCCGGTGAAGGGTTTTGCGGTGACGTTGATGATCGGAATTGCGACGTCGGTGTTTACGGCGATTTTTGTGACGCGCTTGATTGTCGTCATGTGGTTTGAGCGGAAACGTCCGCGAACAATCGAGGTTTAAGATCATGAGATTGAGACTTGTTCCCGCAGAGACAAACTATGATTTTTTCCGCTATCGCTATGTGACGATAGGGGCTTCGGTTGTTGCCTTCATTGCGTCGATCATCTTGTGGCTGACCGTCGGTCTGAACTTCGGCATTGATTTCCGGGGCGGCACAACCATCCGGACCGAGGCCGTGCAGCCCGTCGATGTGGGCGCTTACCGCGATGCGGTTGAGGCGCTGCAACTTGGAGACGTGGCGATAAGTCAGGTGTTCGATCCGACGTTTCGCGATGATCAAAACGTATCAATGGTCCGTATTCAGGCGCAGGACGGTCAGGAAAGCGTGACCGGCACAGTGATCGTAGAGGTAGAAGCCGCGTTGAAATTGGTTGATCCGACTCTGAAGTTTACATCCGTAGAAAGCGTCGGCCCGAAGGTGTCGGGAGAGTTGATCCGCACGGCGTTGCTTGCTGTGGCGGGAGCACTTGTGGCGATCCTGATCTATATCTGGTTGCGGTTCGAGTGGCAGTTTTCTGTCGGCGCGGTTGCGGCGCTTTTTCACGATGTAATCCTGACGATTGGTATATTCAGCCTGCTTCAGATCCGGTTTGATCTGGCAACGATTGCGGCGATTCTGACGATTGTTGGGTACTCGATCAACGACACGGTGGTGATCTTTGACCGCCTTCGAGAAAACTTGCGGAAATTTAAGACGACGCCGTTGCAGGAGATCATGAACAAGTCGGTGAACGAGACAC
>NZ_CALJXO010000114.1:0-27489 GCF_937988555.1 uncultured Boseongicola sp.
TCACAAATCTCAGGCGGATTTTATTCAAATGCTCCACGAAATACGCTTTTGAGACGCCTTCGAGACCTCCTGCTGGACCCGGGCAGCCCCTACGACGCCCTGCGCAATTGCCCTGCGTCCGCCCGGCAACACATTCGCGTCGTCACATAAACGCCCGTGATTATGCTGGAATTCGCGCAATTCGCTGGCTAGGATTCCTACAAAATAGCCGAGGCAGGCAAAAAAATAAGGTCGAGGAGACCGAGCAGTGAGACTTAAAAGCAAACGCCGGGCGCGTTTTGTCGCCCTTTGCGTCGCCACCACGCTTTTGGCTGGATGCGCGCTTCCAAGATCAGGCCCCACCAAGAACGAGATTTTCTCGGGCGCCGTACAGCGGCAGGGCGATTCTTTCGTTGTAACAGTGGACGATCAGGTGACCGCGATGACGTCGGTGATCCCGGCGCTTGGGTTCGCCGAAGGTCTGACAAGTGCTGCCGCGTTGGGGTCGGACGTGATCCGTCCAGGCGACACTTTGGGTCTGACCATCTGGGAAAACGTGGAGGACGGCCTGTTGGCCAGCGCGTCTGCGGGTGGTTCGGCGCTTGAAGAAATTCAGGTCGACAGTGCCGGGTTTATCTTTGTGCCCTACGCGGGCCGTATCCGTGCATCCGGCAACACAACCGAGGCCGTGCGCCGCATTATCACTGAAAAACTCGAAGCCCAGACCCCGGATCCACAAGTTGTAATCCGTCGCATGGCGGGTGACGGGGCGACCGTATCTTTGATCGGCGGCGTCGGCGCGCAAGGCGTTTATGCAATTGAACGACCGAACCGCACTCTAACCGCGATGCTCGCCACCGCAGGCGGTATTACTTTGCCACCAGAAATTACACAGATCACCCTGATGCGCGGCGCGCACAAAGGCACGATCTGGTTGCAGGACCTCTATACCGACCCAAAACTTGATGTCGCTCTAAGGGGCGGCGACCGGATTTTGGTCGAAGAGGACACGCGGTTCTTCACTGCTTTGGGCGCAACAGGCGCACAACAGAAGGTGCCGTTTGAGACCCAGAGCATTTCTGCGATCGAAGCTTTGGCCCGCGTTGGCGGTCTATCGACTGGGATCGCCGATCCGACAGGTGTCTTTGTTTTCCGCAACGAACCTGCGGAAATTGCGAACATCGTTTTGGGCCGCGGCGACCTGATCGGACCGCAGCGGATGATCTATGTGCTTGATATGACTAGCCCGAATGGCGTCTTTATCGCCCGCGATTTCGCGATCCGTGACGCTGACACGGTCTATGTCACCGAAGCGCCGTACACCCAATTCAGCAAGGTTCTGTCGGCGGTATTGGGTCCGTTGCAAACGGCCTCGTCCGTCGACCAACTAATCGAGTGACCAACGCCAAAGGGCGCCTTTGCGTCTACAACGGTGAAATTTTAATGCAGCGCCCTGCGCGCCGCATTCTTGAGTTGGCCGGGTGGAATGTCGGCACGGGTGTGCCCGAAGACGGCGATCATGTCGGCGTTTGGGGACAATCCCCAACGGCATGGCGCGGTGAAGCGGTAGCCGGATGGAGCGATGCTCCGGTGGTGACTGTCGAGGACGCATTTTTGCGCTCGGTTCTGCCCGGACGCATCCGCGACGAGACCCCAGTCGGCCTTTCGATCGATACGACGGGGGTCCATTTCGACGGCTCTGCTGCATCTGATCTTGAAACACTTTTAAGAACATCGCCCTTGGACGACACCCCGCTTTTGAACCGCGCGCGCGCGTCAATCGAACAGCTAAAGTATTGGCACCTTGGGAAATACTCTGGATACGATCCGTCTTTGGACGTTCCGGATCCGGGCTATGTCGTGGTAATTGATCAAACGCGTGATGACACGGCCCTTCAGGGCGCAGGGCGCAATGAATTTGCAGAAATGCTTATGGTGGCGGCGGACGAGAACCCCGCCTCGGACATTCTGATCAAAGCCCATCCCGAAAGCGTTGCGGGCGCGCGACCCGGTCACTATGACGGCAACCTTGGCATTGATCGCGCGCGTTTATTGACCGAACCCGTCAGCCCATGGACGCTTTTTGAGGGCGCGGTTGCAGTCTATACCCATTCGTCGACCCTTGGCTTTGAAGCGATCTTCGCGGGTCACAAACCCCGCGTTTTCGGCTTGCCGTTTTATGCCGGTTGGGGGCGCACCTTGGACGCGGTGCCCGCGGCGCGAAGAGGCCGCGAGTTGACGCGCGCGCAGTTGTTTGCAGGTGCGATGATCCTGTATCCTACTTGGTATGATCCCGCGTCTGATCGGTTGTGCGAAGTGGAAGACGTGATTGCCGCTTTGGCCGCGCGGGCGCGTGCTTGGCGCGAGGATCGCGCGGGTTATGTCGGGACCGGAATACAGCGATGGAAGCGTCCGCTTTTCAAACGCGCCTTTGGGTCCGTGACGCCAATGATCTTTGCAAACTCGCCGCGAGCCGCGAGCCGCAAGGCTTCAAAATCCGGGCGCAAGATTATCGCCTGGGGGACGTCCGATGCTCCGGATGGCGCGCTTCGGGTTGAGGACGGGTTTCTCAGATCACGGGGATTGGGGGCGGCGCTGGTCGCTCCCGTGTCTTTATCGATTGACCGGAACGGCAACTACTTCGATCCGTCGAAACCGACCGATCTGGACAGCCTTATCACGAGTTCTGTGAGCTTGCCCGAAGCAGAAATCGAACGCGCGCGCCGCCTTTTGGACCGTATGCTTGCCGTTGGCTTGACCAAATACAACATGAACGACGAACCGGCGCCTTTGGCCGACGGGCCTGTGAATGTGCTGGTCGTCGGACAGGTCGAAGACGATGCGTCCGTGCTTCTGGGCGCCGGAAAGGTACGCACAAACCTTGACTTATTGCGCGCCGCGCTGGCCGCGCGACCGAATGCACGCATCCTTTGGAAACCCCACCCCGATGTCGAAGCGGGGCTGCGAGAAGGCGCGATTTCGACGGCTGATCTGGAAGGTTTGGCCGATGTCGAACTTGTCAACATCAGCCCGCGCGCCGCGATTGATCTGGCGAACGAGCTTTGGACCATCACATCCACAATGGGGTTCGAGGCGTTGATCCGCGGCAAATCGGTCACCTGCACGGGAATGCCTTTTTATGCCGGTTGGGGGCTGACGAATGACCATGTTGCACAGCCCGCACATCGTGGTTCCGGACCAGAAGTGATCGGCTTGGCCCATGCCGCTTTGATCGGTTATCCGCGCTACTTCGACCCTGAAAGAGGCGATCCATTTTCGCCCGAGCAAGCGGTCGACTACCTTGTACGAATGAAGGACGCGCCCGCGAAAACTTCGCGGCTTTCTCTATTGCAACAATTGATGAAACGCACCGTCGGCTTGCGCCCCTAAGACCGCCGCCAGCGTTGCATCACGTCAGCGCCAACGGGCGCGACCTCCACCAGATCGAAGGCTGGCGCTTCCGCCAAAGCCGATAGTCCAAGGGGTCCGACGCCAGGTTGGCCTTCTGCGCCAATCAACTTTCCTGCAACGAAAACAATAAGTTCATCCACAAGGTCAGCAGACAAAAGAGATGCCGCAAGCATCCCCCCTCCTTCGCAAAAAACACGGGTCAATCCAGCCTGACCAAGCGCCTGAAGCATTTCATCCGGCGAAAGATGCGCCCCATTCGAGCCAACTAAGATTAACCGCGCACCCGCAGCTTCCCAGACTTTGGCCTCGGCGGATGAACGCATCGACGCATCGCAGACGATCCAAACCGGCACATCTTCGGCGCTTTCGAAAAGCCGGCTGTCTTGCGACAGGCGAAGATGCCGCGAGGTGACGATACGGACGGGCTGGCGCGTCTCGCCAAGATCGCGCACCGTCAAGTCGGGGTTGTCAGCGCGCACCGTCCCCGCCCCGACCATGACTGCGTCGTGGGATGCGCGCAACGCATGGACCGCACGACGCGCGTGGGCCCCGGTGATCCATTTGCTCTCGCCCGAAGCTGTTGCAATGCGGCCATCCAAAGTCATGGCGAGTTTTAGGGTTAATGTCGGTCGCCCATGGTTAACGCGTGTCAGGAAACCGCGCTGCAGCTCTTTGGCGTCCTTACCAAGACATCCCGTTTCAACCCGAAGCCCAGCCTTCGACAGCATCGATATGCCGCGGCCTGAAACGCGGGGATCGGGATCTTCACAAGCGACGACAACGCGCGCAATTTCGCTTTCAATCAAAGATTTAGCGCAAGCCGGCGTCTCGCCTTGATGTGCGCAGGGTTCAAGCGTGACAAAGGCAGTTGCGCCCTTGGCATGGTCTCCTGCTTGTTTCAGGGCCACTGTTTCTGCATGAGGGCGACCGCCATCAGCCGTCCGACCACGGCCCACAACACGACCCTGGTTAACGATGACACAACCGACGGCAGGGTTGGGCCACACACGACCCAAGCCGCGCGCGGCAAGGCTCAGCGCATGGCGCATGTGAGCTGTGTCGTCGTCGCTCACTCGTCTTTTGCGGGAGGGCGCAATTCGCTCACGAATTTATCGAAGTCGTCCGCGGCCTGGAAGTTCTTGTAAACACTGGCAAAACGCACATAGGCAACCGTATCGATCCGCGCGAGTGATTCCATCACTATCTCGCCGATTGTAGTCGACGGGATGTCTGTCTCGCCCATGCTTTCAAGCCGCCGCACGATACCAGAAATCATCTGATCCATGCGCTCCAGTTCTACAGGGCGCTTTTGCAAGGCGATGCGGATTGAACGCTCAAGTTTGTCGCGATCAAAATCTTCGCGCTTGCCGTTGGATTTGATGACCACAAGATCACGCAGTTGCACCCGCTCGTAAGTCGTAAAGCGACCGGCGCAAGCGGGGCAGAACCGACGCCGCCGAATGGCAACATGATCTTCCGCAGGACGCGAGTCTTTCACCTGAGTATCTATATTTCCGCAAAACGGGCAGCGCATCCACCACTTCTCCCTGCCATCATTGGGGGTAGGCCCCCCTTTATCCACAGGGACTATAGGCGACCGCCCTGATTTTGGGTAGTGTCGAAATTCACCCACCAGATAGGCGACACCCGATGCGTTGCGCGATTGCACCGCCAAGCTCTTTCACACATCCCAAGCGAAGGCGCGCCGGTGGCTATATCGACGGTTTGAGGCCTACATTGATAGCTTTCATTGTGGCCGTGTTCTTACAAATTATTAGAGGGAAATCAGATATCATTAGCCCGCGTAACCAAAAATATCAGCCATGTCACAGGATAGCTTTGACGACGCTGTCGCTCAAAGCATCGCGCCCGGGCACAAGACTTTGCGCAATCTGAAAACGGCTTGGATAAAAAACAATCTGTGTCCATCAATGACGGCAAAGTCGTCCACTATCAGATCAACATGCTGGTGACCTTCGTCCGAGAACACGGCTAGCGGTCACCCAAGTGACATGGCGACGGCAACCTGTCTTTCGTGCGGTTTGTGACGATGTTCGAAAAGGTAAATACCCTGCCATGTCCCCAGCGCTAATCGCCCTGATATGACAGGAATGGTCAAGGAAACCGGAAGCATGGCGGCCTTGATGTGCGCCGGCATATCGTCTGGCCCTTCGGAAGTGTGGGTCAGATAGGACATGCGTGGGTCGTCGGTGGGCGGCACCAAATTGTGGAAGAAGGCTTGAAGATCTGAACGGACTTCGGGGTCGGCGTTTTCCTGAATCAACAAAGAGCACGAGGTGTGACGCACGAAAATAGTGAGCGTTCCGTCCCCTTTTGCGAGCGGTTTGATGTCATCCGTGAACTCATACAATCCGGGCCCGTTCGTCGAAATCGTCAGCAGATGGGTCATGCCGCAAGCTCGTAATACAGCGTGCCAGCCGAGTTGAGGGCCTTTTCGGATTGAATTTTAAAGCCGCGATCCGTGAATATCTTCAACGGATCCACCCCTTCTTGGCCAGAAAAGACAGGCAGGCCTTTCACAAAGCTTACCGGCTCGACCGTCAGGTTAACCTTATGAATGGCGTTGTGCGCAAGAAACCAGTCATGAACGCGCGTACCCCCCAGAATCAGACCGTTTTGCAGCGGACGAATATGAGCGACCTTGGCGATCAGATCGAAAGGTGTCAGATGCGTAGGGTCACACCAAAACTGTGCTGGACGCTGCCATCCACTTGTCTTCGTTGAGAAAACTATGCGCCGGCGATGCGGTTTGTCAGCAGCCAAATGAGTATTCTTGCCCATGATGGCCCAGTCAGCAGCTTCGACATCGCGGAAGAAAAGCGACTGTTCTTCCGCGCTTGCCCATGTCTGTGGCGCGTCGTCAAAAGCGCGTGCGATCAGGGCATCGGACGACGTCGCAACGGTAAGCGTAAAGTGGGCAGACAGGCGATCCATCCGACGTAACTATCGCGGTTTTCAGATCGACGGTACTTCGAATTTCAAAGCGATGATCGGCGGCTCAGGCCGTGACTTGGCCCATATACGCATCAGCAAGTGTCACCACACGGCCGCCACTGCCTTGAGCCGTATTGGCCGCCTGAAGTCGCGCTTCTAGATCCGATATTTGCCTGCGAAATGCGGTCCACGCCTCGCCCGTGCGGGGTTGATCCTGCATATCCGGCGAGTGGCCCTTGATAGCGAGGGTTCTGGCCGCGCGGATCAGATCAGCGAGCGTGGCAGAGCCTAGCGCTTGCGCTGTAGACGCAAAACGCTCGAACGCCTCAGGTGATTGTTTTGCGAGGCTTTTTGCAAGCTGTCCGCCGCAAAAAATACGCTCGATTTCAACTGCGTCGCGGGCCATGCACTCATTCTTGTTCGGGCTGTAAAGCGGATTGGCTTCGATCTTTCGTCGGGCCGTCATCCAGGCGTCCGATAAACGTTCAACCGCCGCCTCCGGGTCAATGTCGGCCGCAACGGCCGCAAGTTGCGACGTGTCGACATAGGGGGGGATTTCGACAGACGCTGCAAAACTTTCACCGCCCTCGTTTCTAAGATTTCTTCGATTGCGCGCGTTTCGCGTGATGCGCTTCACAATCAGCAGAACCGCACACAAAAGCCCGACGCCGATCAAAAGACTCGGCCAACTTCCCGCGAGACTTTGGGTGATCATGGCAACGGGCGTGGCACCAGTACCCTCAAGCGCGATCGTGTTAGCGGCATGAATAATTGCCGGAGGTGTCGTGTCCGGCGCGTTCATTACTATGTGCAGCGTCTTAATCATTTTCCCGGTTTAATGCCCGGTTGAGGCGGGACTGTGCCGGGAAATTGGCAATTTGGGGTCAATAACCAGTGAGAATGCCCCGTACAGACGGCAGAAGGATCCCCGCAATGATCCCGACAAACGCACCGATCAAAAGGCGCGCAAGAAAGTCGCCAAGCTTTGGGGCAACGACGCCAAGGATCCCGCATGCCGCAGCATAGAATGTGAGCAATATCGGTTCTGTCCGCACAAGCTAGCAGATTTTGGCATTGCCCCAAACCTGAAAAAATCAGGTGTCGCGGTTGTCAAAATAATGGCGCACACAGTCTTGCACATGGCGAAAGCGGTCGCCTCCAAGATGCTTGCCGCCGTACCATCGCGTGACGACGATAACGTGATTTTGAAGATCTTCGCGTTCAAGCATGCGCAAGATAACCATCCCCGCCCCGGCTTCTCCGTCATCGTTTTTGATCGGCGTGCCGTCGAGAATAGCAGCCCACGTGTTGTGGGTGGCCTTGGCGAACTTCTTGTTGCCGCATAGCACCTTAAGAGCAGCTTGAATGTCGTCTTTCGATGACGCAGGCGCGCCAGAGACCGCGTATTTCGATCCGCGATCGGTAAGAATACTATCAAAGGTTTGCACCGGTTCAGGCTTAGGTGAAAAGCCGGTCGCCTTGTTGGTCGATCACAGTTTTCGCCTTGTCGATCGAAGCTTCTGCGGCGGCTTCGGCACTCATTAATGTGTCTGCGCGGATAAGGTGGTGGGATTTCATTTCGCCGTTGATCTCTTTTTCGATGCGCGCCGAAATGCGGTGCTGGCCGTCTGCTGGCAAAGGATCGGGTGTGATTATGAAGTCTTTGTAGGTTTCCGGTTTGTAGGTGGATTTTGACGGGGTGCCGCCACCGAAGAGTTTTTTCAAGAGGGACATAGGCTGGCTCCGGATTTTGGTTTGGTTGGCTCACAGCCTGGCGGATTGAGCGAGAGATGTGAAGGGATCAGCCCAGCGAAGACGCGTTGGTGCGCAGCCACTTGGCCAAATCTGATTCCGCGACGGTGGATGCGGCAAGCTCTTCTATCATCCGCACGCCGGTGTAGGGCTCGGGGCGAAACGCATATCCGTTCAGGCGCAGGAAGGTGAATGCCGCGACGAAGGCGGTTCTTTTGTTCCCATCGACAAACCCATTCGCCTTTGCAACACCAAAAGCATAGGCCACTGTAAGATCAAAGGCATCGCGCGTGCCATGTACTCCGAGATTTCTCCCGCGATCGTACCGCCGTGAAGCAGATCTGCATCTCGAATTCCAGGCGCCCGCCATGTCGTGAAATCTGTCTGTCATGAGCGACGAAAAGTGCTTCAACTGGCATTCAAAGCCTGCGTGACTTTGGGATCGTTCGCAATTATTTTGAGACACCCATCGTCGCCGCACGCCACGAAAACTGTGCCCCCAGGCTTTGCATCCAGGATCGTTAGCACTTCAGATGTCAGAGTCATGACAGATGAATTGCCGACTTTTCGGATCTGGTTTCGATCATGATTTGCGCCTCGCTGGACATACATTTGTATATCCCAACCGAGTAACTTGATTTCAAGAAATCAATGAAAGGCCAAGAAGCGGCAGCTTCATGCGCCTTTACTGATCCAAGAACGACCTTAACTTCCGCGACCGGCTTGGGTGCTTCAACTTCCGCAGTGCCTTCGCCTCGATCTGACGAATACGCTCACGCGTTACGCTGAATTGCTGGCCGACTTCCTCAAGCGTGTGGTCGGTATTCATGCCAATGCCGAAACGCATGCGCAGAACCCGTTCTTCACGCGGAGTGAGCGAGGCCAATACGCGCGTAGTGGTTTCCTTCAGGTTCTCCTGAATAGCGGAGTCCAAAGGCAGAATCGCGTTCTTGTCTTCGATGAAATCGCCAAGCTGGCTGTCTTCTTCGTCGCCAATCGGCGTCTCAAGGCTGATAGGCTCCTTGGCGATTTTCATCACCTTGCGGACCTTCTCAAGCGGCATTTGCAGCTTTGCGGCCAGTTCTTCCGGCGTCGGCTCGCGGCCGATCTCGTGAAGCATTTGCCGCCCCGTGCGGACAAGCTTGTTGATCGTCTCGATCATGTGGACCGGGATACGGATCGTGCGGGCCTGATCCGCGATCGAACGCGTAATCGCCTGACGGATCCACCACGTGGCATAGGTCGAGAATTTGTAGCCGCGACGGTATTCAAATTTATCGACGGCCTTCATCAAGCCGATGTTGCCTTCCTGAATAAGATCAAGGAATTGAAGGCCACGGTTGGTATACTTCTTAGCAATCGAAATGACGAGACGCAGGTTTGCTTCGACCATTTCTTTCTTGGCCTGACGGGCCTCTTTTTCGCCCTTCTGAACCTGCTGCACGATGCGGCGGAATTCAGGGACATCGACGCCGACGTACTGGCCGACTTGCGCCATCTCGCCGCGTAGCTCTTCGATTTTCGGGGTAGATCGCTCAAGAAGCGTTTGCCAGCCGCGACCGGGCTTTTCGCCCATGCGCTCAAGCCAATTCGGGTCAAGTTCGTAACCACGATAAGCGTCGATGAATTCGCGTCGGTTGATGCGCGCCTGGTCGGCGAGCTTAACCATGTTGCTGTCAATCGACATGATCCGGCGGTTGATGCCGTAAAGCTGGTCGATCAGGGCTTCAATACGGTTGTTGTGCAGGTGAAGTTCGTTCACTAATTCGACGATTTCCGAGCGCAATTTCTGGTAGGCGTTTTCAGCCTTCTCAGAGAACCTGTCATCTTCGTTCAGCGTCGCGGACATGCGCGAATCCTGCATTTCCGACAGTTCATTGTAGTGGTGCGCAATCACTTCAAGCATCTCAAGCACGCGGGGCTTTAGCGCGGCTTCCATGGCGGCAAGCGACATGTTGGCAGCTTCGTCCTCGTCTTCGTCGTCATCTTCCTGGATCGGATTGCCGTCAGCGTCGAGTTCCTGTTCGTCGGATTTGGTTTCGGCAGCAGGCGCAGCGGCAGTGGCCACGGCCGGTGCGGCGCCCTCTTCTTCGCCGATTGTATTGCCGAAAGTGGTCTCAAGGTCGATCACGTCGCGCAGCAAAATGTCTTCGCTTAGAAGTTCGTCGCGCCAGATTGTGATGGCCTGGAAGGTCAGAGGGCTCTCGCAAAGCCCTTCAATCATCGTTTTGCGACCGGCTTCGATCCGCTTTGCGATCGCGATCTCGCCCTCGCGGGACAGAAGTTCGACCGAGCCCATTTCGCGCAGGTACATGCGTACCGGGTCATCGGTGCGGTCAAGCTTCTCGGTCTCGGTCGTGGAGACAGCGACTTCGCGCGAGTTCGCCGCCTGGACAAGATCGGTCGCGCCTTTGTCGTCGTCTTCGCCTTCTTCGTCTTCGATGATGTTGATGCCCATTTCAGACAACATAGACATCACGTCTTCGATTTGTTCGGAGGACACCTGATCCGGCGGCAGAACTTTGTTCAGCTCGTCATAGGTGATGTAGCCCTTCTCGCGGGCATCGCCGATCATCTTTTTGACGGCGGCCTGGCTCATGTCGAGCCCGCCTTCGGCGTCCTGATCGTCGTTCTTACGGTCGTCGTTGTCTTTGGCAGCCATTCGGCACTCCCAAGAAAATCGTGTGATTCGGGCCTAGGCGAATCATCTAGTGCGAATCAGAGAATCACAACCCATAGCCCTGCTTTTGTTGTCGACATACGCAGAAATACTACGGCGTGTCACGGCGCCCTTTTGAGAAATCTATCTGGTCTAAAAGTGAACTCAACTTTTGCTTTTCTTCCCGTTTCACCCGGGCCCCATTCGGCCCGAGATCGTATTCTGCACGATCGTCCGATCCGGACTTCTCACTGTTGTTGCGGGCTTCCGCCGCCTGCCGCAGCCGGGTCGTCAAAACCTCGTCAGCGGCGCCGGAGAAATCTTCAAGGGCGTCATCAAGCTCGCGAATCGCGCCACGGCGGGCCGCAATTTTTGCAAGCTCCTCGGCCACCGACATTTCGGCAACATCCTGTTGCGCCCCGGAGCGTACTCCCGGTGCAATACGCACATGGCGCGCATGGGTCAGTTTTTCAAGGGCGTCGGCCCCGCAAATCAAAGCTAATTCATCGGAATTGGCGCCACCGGTCTGCAGAAGCGCTGCGCGCACTGCATCATGCTCGGGCCGACTGGTGCTAAGGCGTTCAAGATCGGCGGTAAAGCGGTCGACCAGATCGGGGTGACGCACCAAGGTCGCAAGGATTACGGCCTCGCGAAGTTGGTCTTCAAAGGCGGTGCCAGCTGCGGCAAGTGCGCTTGATTTTGTCTCGGCCATCGGGATAGGGATGGGTTTCCCAAAGCCCTTGGTGAAGGTTCCACGGTTATATCGGTTGCCTTTAAAGCCCTGCTGGACGCGATTTCCGTCAAAAAGCGTTCGACGTAAGCGATTGATTTCATCGTTATAATGACCTCGAAGCGATGGGTCACGCACCTGCCGAATGGCCTCACGCAGGGTTCGGTCAAGGGCCGCTTTTCGCTCGGGGCTGTCGAAGGATTTGCCCTCGGTTTCGCGTCGCCACAAAAGCTGGACCATCGGTATGGCCTGATCCAAGTGGCGGCGCATAGCCCCTGCCCCTCCAGCGCGGATCAGGTCATCGGGGTCGAGACCTTCGGGCATGAGACAAAAACGCAGCGACTTGCCGGCCTCGATCAAAGGGAGCGCAATATCCACCAAGCGCATCGCGGCACGGATGCCGGCCTTGTCGCCATCCAGCGCGATAATCGGCTCATCCGAAATGCGCCACAAAAGCTGAAGCTGGTCTTCAGTGACGGCTGTACCAAGCGGCGCCACGGTCGAAGTGAACCCAGCTTCTGACAGCGCGATCACGTCCATATAGCCTTCCGCAACCAAAAGGGGCTGGCCCTTACCCGCGGCTTCACGGGCGGGCCCGTGATTATAAAGACTGCGGCCCTTATCAAAAAGTTCGGTCTCGGGCGAATTCAGGTATTTGGCTTTATCATTTGGGTCCATCGCGCGGCCACCGAATGCGGTAGCGCGCCCACGGGGATCGCGGATCGGAAACATGATGCGGTTGCGGAATGTATCGTAGGGGCGTTTGCCTTGGTTGGAAGGCTTGGCAAGACCCGCCGCCAAAATCAGGTCCTCCGCGACGCCTTTTCCTGTCAAATGATCCCAAAGACCCTGCCAACCATCTGGCGCAAAACCGATATTCCAGCGCTCAAGTGCAGCCTCGTTGAGACCCCGTCCTTGCAAATAGTCGCGCGCAGGAGCCGCGCCGTTGGTCTTAAGGTTCAGGCGGAAAAACTGGATTGCTTGTTCCATAACATCGGCAAGTTGCGTGCGGCGGTCGGCCTTTTCCTGCTCTTTCGGGTCCCGCGCCGGCATCTGCATGCCAGCCTCGCGCGCGATGATTTCCACCGCTTCCATGAAGGACACGTTCTCGGTTTCCTGCACAAAACTGACCACATCGCCCTTGGCGTGACAGCCGAAGCAATAGTAGAAGCCTTTGCGGTCATCCACATGAAATGACGCAGTTTTTTCCTGGTGGAAGGGACACGGTGACCACATATCCCCCTTGCCCTGATTGGACTTTCGCGTGTCCCACATGACTTTGCGCCCAGCCACCTGAGACATTGAGGCGCGGGTCTTTAGTTCGTCAAGGAAACCGGGGGGCAGACTCATGGTGTTAATATCGGCCGTGGCGCCAAAGGAGTCCACACACGAAAACGGGCGCCCAAAAGCGCCCGCTTACAATCTGATGTATCGCGATCACCTCGCGAGGCGCGGACGGCTTCCCTTGGAGAAATTGCCGTCGCTCGTATCTGGCGGACAGCCGTAGAACTGCGAATTCGACGTCCCATCAATTTCGCCTCCTGCGATCACAGACGCTCCATGGAAACCATTTGCTTGCGCTGCGAAGTTCACATCGCCTGCAGCAATGATTTGACTGCCAAAAAGCGACAACTTCGAGGCAGTTTTCATGCTCCCATAGGTGATCAGCTGCGCTCCGCCACCGACGGTGCAGCCATCCTCATCACCGACTTGCAGACCCTGCGGCGAACTGATCGAGCTATCGTCGATGCTTTCAGTGATAAACGTCGCATTCATCAAAATAGCGCCGTTGGCGAATTTCAGATTACAATCGGTGATAACCACGACATTACTGAAAGTTTCCGCGGGGATAGTGAGATCGTCACCCACGCAGTTAACCCGATTGATTGCATCCGGCCGCAGACAGGCAACAGAAAATGTTGTGCAATTTTCTGGGCTGATCGGACTGGGCTCTGATTTATTCCCTTTGCCGCCGCCCTTGCCATTGCTGCCGCCTTTGCCATTTCCGTTCGAAGCGCCAGAGGTCACATTTACTGTTTCCCAGCTATCTGAATTTTCAATAAACGAGCGCGTGTGTTCAGTACCGGATTTTTGAATGCCGGCAACAATTTCATCGATGAACGCGTCAACGTCAAATGTTCCTGCCCCATCGCGTCGCGCCTCCCAGAGGCCTTCATTTTGCTGAAATCCTGACGCCCCCGGTTCCGGCGCCCCAGGGTGCAACGACCCCAAGTCCAACGCCCCCCCAGGGACGATTAGATTGGATAGAGCGGGCATCGCGACGATGACATCGTCGTCCATCTCATTCCCAACAACCTGTTGGAAGTAATTATTTTGATTGAATTCGATTTGGTAACCCGAACTAATACAGAAGGCGCCATAAAATTCGTTGTTCGACTGCATATCGACACGACCATTTGCGAAAAATCCTGCGCCGATACAGGGAGGGTCGCCGTTCACGAATACCGCAGGTGTCCGCACGTCGAATGTGCTGAACCCGACAAGCCTCAGCAAGAAGCTGCCGACAGGATTGGCGTTTTCGAGAAGGCGGTCGGTGCTTACCCAAACGGCCTCGCTGCGCGTGTCGTCGATTTGAAACGAACCGGTAGAATAAAAGTAGGACCCGAAGTGAATGTTTTCGAGGCGGAGGACTTCGCCATACCGGCCAGCCGGCATGTTCAGCCTGGCATATTCAAGTGCCGTGTCCTTGGAGGTATCGACGTCTTCGCCAGCCTTCAGCGACACGATCGCCGCATGGGATGCGACATCGGCGGCAACCTGGAGCTGGTTTTTCGCCGCGACCAAGTTTGCCACGTCGATAGCGATACCGCCAAAGATTGCCGTCGCCATCAAGAAATAAAGGTTGAGGATGGACATACCACCCTCTTCACAGGTGCGATGTTGTAAGGCGTGGATCTTTAAGGATTTCAAACGCGATTGCATCCTCATGCCTCCGTAAATTGTTGTGCAACAACCTGCACATTTAGATTTGAAAATTGAGTAATGAATTTCAGCGGACCGCCAAAGTCGCGTGCGGGGACTGTGACGACAGTGGTGATCAATTCGTCGGTCACGAACGACGTGACGGAGACATTGGAGCTGATGCCGGCCAGTTCTGCCCGCACTTGGGCCACAACTTCCGCTTCGGTCGTCGTCATTCCAACAGAAAAGGCGCGTGTTGCATTTTGCGCTGCATCAAGCGCAATGGCCTGTCCAAAGAAGACGAGGGCAAGTTGACCGCACGCCATAAGAGTGATCACGAAGAATGGCACCCAAAGCACCATTTCGATTGTAACACTCCCGTTTTCACGGCGCCAAAACGGCGCGCGCTCTGCGCGTCGCAACCCATCAATGAAGCGATGCAGGCGGGTATTCAGAGAAGACACAGAAGGCATTTCTATACGTCCTTCATGTGAACAGAGGAAACACTGACATCGATGTTGACGATCCGCGGTATCAAACCAATCGCGGCCAGGTCAGCGGCGGGCATTGTGACGGTGGTGGTGATATCGTCGGTGCCAAAAACCGTGTTGACCGATGCACTCGGGCTAAAGGCCTGAATGCGTCCAAGCACAGCGTCCTTCGTTTCAATTGCCGTCTCAAACACCCCGACCGAGGCCATGCGATTGCCGTCATAGGCAATGCGCGTCGCCTTCGCCTGACCGTGGAAGATCAACGAGACGTCTGCAATAAAGACAAAGAAGAACAGATAGACCGGCACCCAAAGCACCGCCTCGACAGTGACAGTGCCACTTTCTGAACGCTTGAAGCGTGTCGCAACCGGGGTAGAGAGAAAGTCTCTAAAGATTTTAAAAAGCATAATGATTTCAATATGTAATTGTGTTTGTGTCTCCACCACAGATCACAGGCAGTTTTGGCGAAATTACGTCCAAGCACCCCAAAACCAGGCGGGTCTGTGTCAAGTTGAAGATCAATTTAGAAGTCTGTTTCTAACGGGCTAACTGATACAGGTCGTAGCGCCGTCATTGTTGAAGCACCCCGAACATAGGCGCCCGGCGCCGTTTCGGGCGATGTTGGTGGTTGGTTGGGGAAAAGCCGCTTCAAATGAGTGAGGGACGCGCACCCGAAAGCACGCGCCCCTCAAACCCCGTGTCCCCCCGGGGTGTCAGCCGGCCATGCGGAAGTATTCGACCTCGAAGATGGAATCCATTCCTGAGCCACAAAACGCCATGGATGAGCCTGACGTAACATCAATTTCGTTTGCCGAGATAATGGAGGCGCCTTCGATACCATCGTTGGCGGCCGCAAAATTTACCGACCCAACCGCAACAATCTGCGAGCCATACATCTCAACTTTCGCTGCGTTCGCAATTCCGCCGTAGGTCAGCAGCTGTGCGCCGCCGCCGTCAGCGCAATTGTCGTCCTTGCCAAGACGCAGGCCTGACGGTGCAGTATAAGAACTGGCGCTATCGTCCTTGGTAATCACTGTCGCCTCTTCGAAGGCAGTCGTCGCCGACATTTTGACCGGGCAATTCGTGATGATCACGATTTTAGAAAAGATTTCTCCATCCATAGTGATGCCTCCATTGGATTGTGTACAGTTCAGCTCGTGCACGCGGCCGGGGGTGAGATCAGACATCTTCACTAGGTTATTGTTATCGGTAAGGTCTATCTTGAGTGGGCTATCGTTTTTAATATAAGAGCGGTAATAGCGCGAGTTCGTATCCGTCATGCCGGCTTCGATTTGCTTAAGGCGCGCAAAAATCCGCAGCCGCAGACGACCCTCGCGAAGCGCAGCTTCAAGTCCTTCATTTTTCTCGAAACCTGATTCAGTGATGTCGAGGTCACTCATGTTGGGCATCGAAACGATTGTACCAGCTTCGAATACGTTATTCTGGTTGGCGGATACGTGGCTGTTCGAATGGATGCAAAAGCCGTTCATGAAGCCGTTGTTCGACTGAATGTCGACAACGTTTTCCGCAACGAAGCCCTCGCGCAGACACGTCGGACGGTAAGTTTCGAACACCGATGTGGTGATCACATCCCATTCGCTGAAACCAACCAATTGCAGTAGGAAACTGGTCACAGGATTGGCGTTTTCAGACAAACGGTCGGTCTTGACGTAGACGGCCTCGCGTCTGTTTTCATCAATATTAAACTGCTTGGTCGCCTTGTCGTAGGTGCCAAAGTGGATGTTCTCGGTGCGCAGCACATTGCCGTAGCGCCCTGTTGGCATCATGGCGGACGCGATATCCAGCGCTTCTTGCTTGGCGACAAATTGGTCTTCGGAATCGCGTGTATAGAGAGCTGCATGCGCGGCTGTATCGGCAGCGACCTGAAGCTGGGTGCGCGCCTGAATAAGGCTGGAAACGTCAATTGCGATCCCCCCGATGATCGCCATGACAAGGACGAAAAACAGGTTGAGAACGGTGATCACACCACTCTCATCCTCTGAGAACGCCACGTTCGACGGGGCGTCTTGGGGGGTATTGAGTTTCATATCAGAACTCCAGAACCTGTTGTGACGTGACGGTGATGTAGAGGTTTGACAGCATCGAGAAGATGCCAAGGTTGCCGGCAAGGTCGGCGGCCGGGATGCGAATTGCCGTGGTGATCACACCGCGGTCAAGCCAAGTGACGGTTTTGATGTCGTCGCTGAACCCTTCCAACGAGGCTTTTGCCCATGTTGCGGTTTCATCGGCAGTGGCAAACTCCCCAACAGAGAAACTGCGGTTTGCATCTTGAGCGACCTGCAGCGCGCGCGCCTGGCCGTGGAAGACCAAAGACATTTCAACAATGCCAAACAGAAAAAAGATGAAAAACGGCAGCCAGATTACAGCCTCGACGGAAACGACACCGTCGGTGTCTTTGTGAAAACGGATGCTCCGTCTGCGGAGGCGGCGGAAATTCATACCCATGCTCTAAAGCTCCAGCAGGTGAACGGACGACACCTGAATGTTGATCTCGGCGAAAACGCCGATTAGGCCAACAGCCAACAGATCGCTCGACGGAACCGAGATATTGGTGATCACGTGCGGCGACGCTGCGAGTTCGTCCAGCGTGGTTTTCACCGTGGCGTTCGGCGCAAAAGACTGGAGATTGGCTAGCGTTATCGCCTCAAGATCTGTCTCCTCAACATAATACCCCGTTGACGCTTGACGATTGGTGTCCTGTGCGACCCGCAGCGCCTTGGAATAGCCGTGGAACATCAGCGACACATCGGTGATGAGTGCGAAAAACACGAGGTAAACCGGGACCCAAAGGACAGCTTCCACAGTAATCGCTCCATCGGCTTCGCGAAGAAATCGATTCAAGAAGAAACGCCGCAATGGCACTGGCAACGTCATACCTAAACACTCCATAAAGGGGGATCCGGGGGGAGAGGATCTACTTTTTCAGAGGTCTATTTAGCGCCATAAAAACGGCGGAATTGAGGAACCGTATTGCGATTCCTCCGCTCCATTTGGCGATAATTTTATGTAAATTTGAGGATTGTTGCCTATAGGGCGGGTAATCGCCGGACATCTTTGGCGATTACCGTGTTTTTGGGGGTCAGAGACCCTTGGCGCGATAGCTCGCCTCAATGCGACCGATGGATACCACATAGGCCGAAGTGCGCAGATCGGTGATCTCGGGGTGGTCGTGCCAGGTCTCGCGCATCGCCTGATAGGCGGCTCGCATGGTGTCCTCGAGACCCGAGCGGACAAGCTCCAACTCGCCCGCACCACGCAGGTATTTATCCTTGAAGCCTTTGGACAATTGCCAGCCAACGCCCGCGTCTTTCGACAGACGCTCCAACTCGTTGACCAAAAGCTGGTGGCGCGATTCCTCCTGACGACGCTGCATGCGGCCAAAGCGGATATGGCTGAGATTCTTGACCCACTCAAAGTAGGACACCGTCACACCGCCCGCGTTGGCGTACATGTCTGGAATAATCACGCAGCCCTTCTTGCGCAGAATCTCATCCGCTCCGGCCGTAACAGGACCGTTTGCAGCCTCGATAATCAACTGCGCCTTGACGCGGTCGGCATTCGACAGATTGATCACGCCCTCCAACGCTGCCGGGATCAGGATTTCGCATTCGTTTTCAAGAACCACGGATCCGTTTTCAACGTAAGTGCCGTCGGCAAAGCCTTTGACGCCGCCGTGGGAGCGAATCCAGTGACTGATAGCTTCAACATCCAACCCGCTCTCGTCCACCAGCGCGCCATCACGCTCGATGATACCGACAACTTTACAGCCGTCTTCTTCGGATAGGAATTTAGCCGCGTGGTAGCCCACGTTGCCAAGGCCCTGAACGATAACGCGTTTGCCATCGAGCGATCCGCTGAGACCGGCCTTGGCCATGTCGTCTGGGTGGCGGAAGAACTCCTGAAGCGCATATTGCACGCCGCGCCCCGTGGCCTCGACCCGACCCTGAATGCCGCCCGCATGCGGTGGTTTGCCGGTCACACAGGCCTTGGAGTTGATATCCGTCGTGTTCATCCGCGCATATTGGTCGGCCATCCATGCCATCTCGCGCTCGCCCGTGCCCATATCCGGGGCCGGTACGTTCTGCGATGGATGGATCAGATCGCGTTTGATCAACTCATAGGCGAAACGGCGGGTAATACGTTCCATCTCGTCTTCTTCATAGGCACGCGGATCGATGCAAAGCCCGCCTTTGGACCCACCGAACGGCGTTTCCACCAGCGCACATTTGTAAGTCATAAGCGCGGCCAGCGCTTCAACCTCGTCCTGATTGACCCCAAGCGAGAAGCGGATACCACCTTTGACGGGCTCCATGTGCTCGGAATGGACAGAGCGGTAACCGGTAAAGGTGTGGATCTTGCCGCGCAATTTAACCCCAAAGCGCACGGTATACGTCGAGTTGCAGACGCGGATTTTCTCTTCAAGGCCGGGCGGCAGGTCCAATAACGCCGCAGCGCGGTTGAACATGAGATCGACACTTTCGCGGAAAGTCGGTTCGTTGCTGGCTTGTGAGGACATATTTGTCCCTCCCTATCGCAGATATATTGCGGTCTTTTGTCGCCTGTTGGGGGAAGCCTATCGAAAGTCTCGGGGATTGCCAGACAAACCCTGCCCAAGAAATGGGCAGGATGTTTTAGTCGTCGTCGTAAGACGGCATCAAATTCAGGCTAAGCGCGGTCAATATCTCGGCCATCGCCTTGGCCTGCCCGCCCGACACAACACCGCCGATGCCGACGAATGTGCCGCGTGCCCACCAAAGGCCGGGCGCCCAACCGGCCTCGGTCGGAGTTTTAAGACGCACAAGAAACCCCTGCGACGGTTTGAACGCAAACGCCCCGCGATCGACCTTATCAACGTTATCGACACGCGTAAGAATACGTCCCGACCTGGTGCGCAAAACCTCGCGGGTAAGCACAATCTCATCATCCGTGGATCGCCGCATTACATCAGAGCCCCAAAGCGAAACGGCCCCCCCGACAATAAAAACGATGCGCCAACCGAAGGATGGCGAATTGGCGATGCCAAGCCACAAAAAAACGACGCCAAGCGCGAAAAAAACAAGGATACCCATCCATCGACGCCCGGCAGTCGGGGGCAGAACAGATAAGATTTCCTCGGGTTTATCGTTTTGTGTCATGGCGAGACGGTCCTTCGTACAAGGTCTCTGTAAAGCGTCTGAATTCGGGTCCGCGACAGGCGGCCGCCGTCGCGATACCACACGTGAATGCCCGCCAACATGGCAATCAGCGCCATTGTCGTAACGCGGGTGTCCTCGATCGCGAAGGCTCCGGTGTCTTGCCCCTCGGCCAGCACCACTTCAAGACGATCCTCGTAAGCGCGCCGGAGCGTTTCGATGGCGGCGAAGTTCTTGGGCGTGAGGTTTCGCAGTTCCATGTAGGCAAGAAACACCGCGTCGGGGCGATCAATGTGGAAGTCGATATGGAACGCGACGAACTGCTCAAGGCGCAACGCCACGCCTTTGACGGGGACGGTCGCATCCCACGCGGCCAGAAGCGCGGTCATATGATCGTGCATCAGATCAAAAAGCAGCGTTTGTTTGTCGGGTGTATAAAGGTACAGCGCCCCGGCCCCGACCCCGACCTCGGCCGCGATCTGGCGCATCGATACGGCCGCATACCCGGACCGCGCGAACAACCGAAGGGCGGCGTCACGGATGGCGGGGCCGGTAATATCGGCGTGGGAGCCTGCTTTTCGAGCCATACCGGTGCTTGTATATGAACAAGCGTTCATTTCAATTGGTGATTGCGCACCCCTTGCGGTTGCGCGGCGCTGAGGTCACATTGGCGCCATGCAATCTCCGGGATTTCTTGTCATACTTTGCGGCCTTGCCCTGGCTGGATGTGGCGACTGGCCAGATGTCGTGGATCCGGGCGGCAATGTGACGTCGGGCGACTGGCCAAAGCTTCAGCCATTGGGCGACCTCGGCGGACCGCCCGGCAGTGCCTGGGACGAAAGTGCAGCCTTTCAGAGCCTCGAAACCCGCGCCGCGCAACTTCGGTTGCGCGCGGCTATTTTGAGCACACCGCTGACGGATCAGGACAGTTTCGATCGCCTCCGGACCCTGCTGTCGCAGTAATCCACATATGCACTGCGCCGGGCGTTGCCCCGGCCCGCGCGACGCGGTAACACCGCCCGGTTGAATAAGGAGCCGCATGCCATGACTAAGCCTCTTCGCCTTGGAATTGCCGGTCTGGGAACAGTCGGCGCAGGCGTCGTAAAGATCGTCCAGACCCACGCGGACCTGTTGGCCTCGCGCACAGGTCGCATGGTGACGATTTCGGCCGTGTCTGCGCGCAGCAAAACGCGGGATCGTGGTGTCGATCTGTCCGGTTACGGCTGGGAAGACGATCCGGTCGCCTTGGCCGTGCGCGATGATGTCGATGTTTTCGTAGAACTTATGGGCGGCGAAGATGGCCCCGCAAAGGCCGCGACCGAAGCCGCGATTGCCGCAGGCAAAGACGTTGTGACCGCGAACAAAGCGATGATGGCCGTGCATGGTCAGGCATTGGCCGAGGCCGCAGAAGCAAAAGGCGCCTGTCTGCGGTTTGAGGCGGCCGTTGCGGGCGGCATCCCGGTGATCAAAGCCTTGAGCGAAGGCCTTGCAGGCAACGAGATCACCCGCGTCATGGGCGTGATGAATGGCACCTGCAATTATATCCTGACGCGGATGCAGGATGCGGGGCTGGACTATCAGACGGTCTTTGGCGAAGTCGAGGCCTTAGGGTATCTTGAGGCTGATCCGACCCTGGACGTCGGCGGCATTGATGCCGGTCATAAACTCGCGCTTTTGGCGTCGATTGCATACGGCACGCAGGTTGATTTTGGCGCGATGGCCATAGAAGGCATCGAGCGGATCAGCATCGAAGACATCGAACAGGCCGCCGACATGGGCTACCGGATCAAGCTTCTTGGTGTGGCCCAGATGACCGGGCGCGGTCTGGAAACACGCATGTCCCCTTGTCTGGTGCCCGCGACCTCGCCGCTTGGGCAACTTGAGAATGCGACCAATATGATCGTGCTGGAAGGCGACAGCGTTGGGCAGATTGTTCTGCGCGGTGCCGGCGCGGGCGAAGGCCCAACGGCAAGCGCTGTTTTAAGCGATGTGCTGGACCTTGCGCGCGGTACGCGCGTGTCGACCTTCGGGCGGCCTGCTGGCGAATTGGTTGCGGCGCGATCCGCTGTTTCGAGCGCCCCCGCCGCGTTCTATTTGCGGTTTGCGCTGGTGGATAAGCCCGGCGCATTGGCAAAGATTGCGACGGTCCTGGGGGATGCGGGGATTTCGATCGATCGCATGCGCCAGTACGGGCATCAAGACACCACAGCGCCGGTGCTGATTGTCACCCACAAAACGACACGTTCGGCCCTGGACGAGGCCCTGTCGGCGATGGACGGCACTGGCGTCTTGGCAGGCGCCCCTGTGGCGATCCGTATCGAGGAAGTCTGACCAAAACCCGGGCCAGGACGTCAGAAAATAAGACGCCAGACGCCTGAGCGTGCCAGGTCCATCACGACCACAACTGCGGTCAGATGCACCCCCATAAAACTTTCGTGCGCGTCCAGGTCACCACGACCGCCGCCCCAAAAAGACGAAGGGCCACATGGCTGATAACGCCCGCATAGGCGGCGTTGTCGCAATAGCCTAAAGGACTTTCAAACACCCAATTGGGGCGCGGTCAGAGGTTTTGACGCGCGCTGTGTGTGAAGCGGGACGTCCAGCGCCAGATGCAAAATTGCGGTACCTGTCAAAGCACCTGAACACGTGGCCGCCCCGCCGGACCGCACGTCCAAGCGCCACGCCGCACAGTATAAAGATGTTGTCGACGGCAAACGCCGACCGCCGGGCATCCGAGGAGTAACGCGCACCATTGACCGTTTGCGCCAGGATACCCATCCCCCAGATCGACACTGACACCATAAAGCGAGATGTCGGGCGCAAAAGCGCCCCGGCAACGCAAGACTGTAAGTTCCTTTTTTTCGTGAGCTTGCCTAAGGCTGCTTCCCCAAGCAGCAGCTGGGTGGGGCGTGCAAAGGGAGTGCTTACTCGACTTCGCGTACGGCAAGCGCACGCTGAATTTCCTGCCGCACAAGTTTGCGCACATTGCGGGTGATGCGCTCGCCCAGATCGCCCTGAAGTTCTTCGCGGATAAGGCTTGAGATCAGCGGGCGAATGTCGGCGCCGTCAAAAGATGCACGGGCCGCCCTCGCCCTCGGAGGTGCATCGTCCACACTTTCGGCCTGTGGCGCGACGTCGCTCACACCGTCATTTTCGGCTCCAACCGCCTCGGCCAGCGTCTGTCCAAACGCATCGTCGCCCGTAAGGGCGTCTTGCGCCATGTCAACGATGGCCGATGTCACCGCCTCGGTCAGCGCTGTTTCGACCTGATCTTGAAGGTCGGCCTCAGTTTCTTCGCCAAGCACGTCGGGGGGGGCTGCGACGACAGACACAAAGCGCTCGCGCGTCGGCGCAGGGTCCGGCGCGGGCTCTGACGTTTCTTCCGGGGCGGGCGGCAAAACTGCGGCGGGTCCCACACTTTTCGAGACTTCCGTCAATTGAAGCGGCGTGCTTGGGGGGCGCGTGACGGCACGGCTTGCCTTGAACACAATGTGATCGGGACGGTGTTGTTCCAAATCTTCACTGCCATCGGGCTCCCAGTCGTCCGAGCTGTCGGCGACCGCCGCCTCAAGTTCGGCAATCCGGTCTTCCAGAGATTTTCGGCGCGAGTTGTGCCCAATCAGCGGGGCTTCGATGCGCTGCGCCTCGGTTAGAACAAGCGCTGCGGGACCTTGTGGAACCTCGGCCCGTGGCATCCGCGGAAGTTCGTCAGAAACCAGCCGTCGCACTGACGACAGCATGTCTTCCACGTTCTGACCTGCGCCTGCTTTTGACATTCTGACCGACTCTTTTGCCCCCTGACATCGTAGCGACCGGACCGGACGCACACAACCGTTCGGCGCTATTGTTTCCCGATCGAGCGCAGCACGCGATCAAGCGCCTGTCCCTGCTTGCTTACCTGCCCGCGCGGCGCATTACTGACCGCGTTGTAATAGGCAGCGGGGTCGTAAATCGGCACGTTCAGGCGCAGATTTTCGGCCGTCATAAGCCCGATAGAATCGAGCACCTGATAGGCGGCAACGATGCGATCGACTTCAGCGGACACAAGGTTTGTGCGCGCATCCAGCACCTCTTGTTCCTGATCAAGCACATCCAGCGTGGTGCGTGCACCAAGTTGCAGCTCTTCACGGGTGCCACGCAAGGCCAACTCGGCCGCGCTCACCTGCTGTCTTGAGGCGTCAATGCTGGCAATCGCGACCGCCAGATTTGCGTAGGCGTTACCGACCTGTTGGTCGACCTGAAGACCGGCGGTGTAAAGCTGCGAGCGGGCCTCATCGCGGCGCGCCTGCGCCTGACGCAGCTGCGAAGAAATTGCGCCCCCCTGATAAATCCGCCCCGACAACTCCAAACCGATGCTCGCACTTTCGTCCCCGTCATCATTCACCGAAAGCCGTCCATTGGCATTCAGCGACGGACGCATGGCGCGCGACGCGATTTGGACGCCAAGTTCGGCCGCTTTGACCTGATGCTGCACTTGTTTCGCAATCGGATTTTCCTGTCGCGCGATGGCGCGCGCTTCGCCTTCGGTCGCCGGAATCGACGGCATACCCGGCGCGGGTGCCAGGGTGCCCGGATAGTCGCCAACAATCGTGCGATACTGCTCCTTGGCGCGGGCCAGACCACCCCGTTCGGCCGCCAGCGAACTGCGCGCTGCGGCAAGACTTGCCTCTGACAGCGATACATCGGTGCGCGTGACCTCACCCACTTCAAACCGGTCGCGCGTGGCGCGCAATTGCTCGATCAAAAGGCGGACGTTGTTTTCGCGCAACTCAACAAAAACCACCGACCGCCGCACCGCCTGAAACGCGTTCACGGCATTGAACAGTGCGGTATTTTCGGCGTCGATCAGAGCGGCACGCGTGGCCAGCACAGTTTCTTTGGCGATATCGATAGAAAGCTGCGAGCGGCCAAAATCATACAGCAGCATATCAGCGGACAGGCCAAGCTTCGCGCTAGACCCGGCACTTTGTGACGTATCGGCGTATTCAACCGAGGCAAGGTACTTAAGCACCGGACGCAGCTCAGCAATCGCCTGAGCCACATCTTCGTCTGCCGCGCGTAAAACGGCGCGGTTTTGATCAATAAGGCCGGAATTGCGATAGGTCGACACCAGAGCGTCCGACAGCGTTTCCGCCTGTGCAGTCGTTGAAATCATTGCGCCAACGGCCAGTGCTGCGAGCGTGTTCAGGGAGCGAAGGTTCAAGGTCTTCCCTTTCAAAGAAATACGTTACAGAGCAAATTCAGCGCTCCTCAAAAATCCCGCCAACAAGGGCGCATCGCCGTTGAACGCGTAGCGCCACGTGACGGCGCCGCCTGTCTTCAGTCCAACACGCACCGTGCCAAGCCGCCCGTCTTCGAAGATCGCCGCGATGCGGCCACCGTCTTTGAGTTGGTCTATCAATGGTTTTGGGACGACCTCAACACCGCCCTGGATCAAGATGACATCGTAAGGGCCATGCTGGGCCGCACCGTCTCCAAGCGGGCCTTCCACCACAGCCACATTGTCGATACCCACCGTCGAAAGCGCGCTTTCGGCTTCGGCGCAGAGGTCGGAATTGTCGTCCAGCGCAATGACCGCTTCTGCCATATGTGCTGCAACGGCAGACGAATAGCCAAACCCACAGGCCACATCGAGAACCAGATCATCGGATTGAATGTTCACAGCTTCAAGGATTTTGGCCAACGTCCGCGGATCCAAAAGCGTCCGCCCCGGTGCAATCTCGAGGTTTTCGCCTGCATAGGCGGCCTCTTGCAGCGCCCTTGGCACGAAGATTTCGCGCGGCACGGTCAGCATCGCCTCGATGATCGGAAACTTGGTGACATCAGAGGGGCGAACCTGTGTGTCGACCATAATTGTGCGGCGGCGGGCAAAATCGCTCATCAACCAAACTCTTTCGTTCAAAACAGTTCTTTGCTTGAACCATAACACAGGGATTGCCGCAAGCGCGCAAGCGTGTTTGCGCGCTTGCGTCGCAATCAGGCGTCGACTGAGAGCGCGTCGCTTTGGCGCGTTGGCGGAGGGGGGGCGCAGTCGAGTGTCACTCCGCAAAAAACCATTGTAAAACAAATATTTGCGCGTCGATCTGACCTTAAGTTTTCTCAGATTTTATTTGGCACGCTTGGCCCTCGGGGGTCGCCACGTCGCATAATCGGTCTTTTCGAATTAGAGGATCGCGCAAAATTTTGATGAAGCTCGACCCTTATCTGCGCGCGTATGTGATCGATCATCTGATCCCAAAACCGGTCCCCACTTTTGGGGATGATCTTTCGTGTTGTCGTGCATTTGTAAGGAAGAACTGATTTCTCCTTGCTAATTTCAAAATGTAATGCAATATCGATTATTGATGTTCGACAGTTTCAAGGGAGGTGTCTCGGCATGCAGGAGTCAACGGTAACCGCAAAGGGTCAGACGACACTCCCCAAGGACGTGCGGGCTGCTTTGTGCATCGAGCCTGGCGATAAACTGCGCTATCTTCTTCTTGATGGCGAAGTGCGGATCCTCAGGGCGCGGCCAGTGCGCGGCCTGAAAGGCGTTCTGAAGCGTTCCGATCAAGCGCCGGTGTCTCTGGGCGCAATGGAAGAGGCGATCGCTGAAGGGGCGACGAACGCATCAGAATGATTGCGCTGGATACAAATGTTCTGGTGCGCTTTCTGACGCAGGATGAGCCTGGGCAGGCGCGGGCCGCAACAGACTTGATCTCGGAACTGACGGAAACCAACCCGGGGTTTGTCTGTCGGGAAGTCCTTGTCGAACTGGTTTGGGTATTGGAGCGCAGCTACAAATTTTCCAGGTCTGAGATTTCGGGTGTTCTGGAAGGGCTGCTTTGTGCATCGGAACTTGTCGTTGAGGAGGCGGACTGCATTGGCTCAATCCTGCAACTTTACGACGTCAAAGAATTCGGGTTCTCTGATCTCATGATCCGGCAGGCCTCAAGGCGTTCAGGGTCGCATCACCTTGCCACCTTCGACAAGAAAGCCGCTCTTGTCGATGATGTCGAGTTGGTTGGGCAAAAACAGTCGCAGTAAACCGTTGTTACTCGAAATAGCCCAAGCAGACCTGAGTTTATATTATCCCAAAACCGGACCCCACTTTTGGGGATGATGGTATGCGTTATCAGGCATTTGATCCACTGTCCGGGAATTTAAAAATAGATATAAATACTTAAATTCAAAATACTAACGATCTTTCCTCATTCACAGTACAGCCAGAAGACGAGATTGAGTTCGTTTCGCATTTTAGTCTTCTGACACCAACGGCCACGTCTTGAACGCCCGTCGCCGATGGCCTTCGGCACGCTTTCGATAGCCGCGCAGTGCGTGCATTTGGCGATCAAGCTCAGTCAGTCGGTTGGGGTTGCGTCGTTTAAAGATCTTCAGCGCGCCGACCAGGAACTTTGTCTTTGTGATAATAAACAATAGCACCCTTAATCCCTCCCG